>JAVBSE010000165.1:0-8093 GCA_031547315.1 Opitutales bacterium | reverse complement strand
TTTCTGTTAACAGAAAAGCAGAAGTCTTTAGACTTAATGCAGATATGCTTGCAGCAGAAATTGCCTCTGCCCTAGGCGCATCTAAGCTCATATACATGACAGTTACAAAGGGGCTTTGCTTAGAAAACGAAAGCGCAGTTTCTATTCCTTTAGACGAAATTCAAGAAACACTTGAACGCCGCAGAGACTCTATAGACTTCAGAGTTTTCGACAAAGTTAAATACGCAGTAAAAGCCCTATCAAGCGGCAAAACACCAAGAGCGCACATACTTGACGGACGTGAATTTGCGGCCCTGCTCACAGAAGTTTTTGAAAAAGTTGGCACAGGTTCTATGATATATGCGGACGAATACCAAAAAATTAGACAAGCTTCCGAAGCAGACATCAATACAATTTACAACCTAAGCGTAAATTCATCCAAAGAACAAAATTTGATAACACGCACAATTGAAGATATCACAAAAAATATCGAGAGCTATTTCGTTTATGAAATGGATGGCAGCATAATCGCTTTTGTGAGTCTTTTAGATATTTCAGAGGGTGCTGCAGAACTTGCGTCGCTTCATGTTCATCCATTTTATCATGGGCATAAAGTTGGCACAACAATTGTAGAATATGTTATTAAAAAAGCAAAAGAGCGTGGCTACAAAAAACTTTTTGCGCTCTCTACAAAAAGCGCTCCTTTTTTTACAGACATCTGCAATTTTGATGAAGTGCAAGCAAGCAGCCTGCCTGCCGAAAAGCTAGAACGCTATAAGGCATCCGGACGCAATTCTAAAGTGTTCATGCTAACATTATAAATTTAAAATTAAAGGGGCTTATTTAGCCCCTTTTTTATTGTCTTAAATTCTGCTAATTGCCCCTTCTTGAACTTAATAAAAGGAGTAGCCAGCCCAGGCTTGTAATAAAGGCTGCAACATAAGTAAATGCGGCGGCATCTAAAGTTTCATCCACGCCTTTAAGCTCATCTTTATCTACAATGCCCAAAGAATGCAACTGCTGCTTTGCACGTGTTGAAGCGTTAAATTCAACAGGTAAAGTTACAAGTTGGAAAAAAGTTAAAACCAAATAAGCTGCGACACAGATATTTAAAAGTATACCGCCCTGAGAGCCAAGTCCATAAAATGCGCCTATCATTACAAAAGGCAAAATGCCGCTTGCAATATTTGTGATAGGAATAAGCGCCATTCTAAGTTTTAAAGGCGCATAAGCATTTGCATGCTGAATTGCGTGCCCTGCCTCATGAGCAGAAACCCCAAGTGCTGCAAGGCTTGTGCCTCTGTAATTTTTTGAACTAAGCGCAAGGCGTTTATTTATTGGGTCGTAATGGTCTGTAAGGTTACCGGGAATTTCTACAATTTCCACATCGCTTATTCCCGCAGACTTCATAACCATGTCTGCAGCTTGCCTGCCTGTAATTGCGCTTCTTGAAGCTATTTGCACATTTTTATTATATGCAGACTGAACACGCATTTGCGCATATAAGCCAACAAGAATCGGTAGAATTATTAAAAATAAAAAATCCATAAAGCTTTATCGTAATTTTGATTTTATTTATTAAGACAAAAAAACGCCTGATTTGTTCAGACGTTTTGAAGCTTATTTTAAAATGTCGCTTTCGCTAATATGAGCGTCGTCTGTGCTGCGCTCACGCATTCTTATATAAGGCACATTCACAGGACCCTGATAAAGCTGCCTTGGGCGGGTAATTCTGCCCTTTTCTTTTTCTGCAACTTCTTTCCAGTGCGCAATCCAGCCGGGCATACGTCCTATAGCAAACATTGCTGTAAACATTTCTGTAGGAATTCCTATAGCCTTCATAATTATGCCGCTATAAAAATCTACATTAGGATAAAGTTTGCGCTCAATAAAATAAGGGTCTTTCAAAGCCTTTTCAGCAAGGTTTTGAGCAATATCTAAAAGCGGATCTTTAGCCCTAACTGCATCTAAAACTTTTGTGCAAGCTTCACGCAAAATAACTGCTCTTGGATCAAAATTTTTGTAAATTCTGTGACCAAAACCCATCAGCCTGCGCTTGCCGTTTTTAGCGTCTTCAATTGCCTTTGTGCCGTCGTCTCCATTTCTGTGGATTTCTTCAAGCATTCTGATAACCTGCGTATTTGCGCCCCCATGAAGCGGACCCCAAAGAGCACACACGCCTGCAGAAACCGAAGCAAATAAATTTGCGCCGGAACTTGCAACAATACGCACTGTGGATGTAGAACAATTTTGCTCATGATCTGCGTGCAAAAGCAAAATTAGGTCAAGCGCCTTTGTGATATCATCATGCGGATAATATTCATGATAAGGCTCAGAGAACATCATGTGCAAGAAGTTCTGGCTATAGCCCAAATCACGCTTAGGGTAAATTAAAGGCAAGCCATTTTTCATTCTGTATGACATTGCAACTATTGTGCGCACTTTGCTGATTAAAAGCGCGGCAGCGTCTGCAAAATGTTCTAAGTCGTGCTCTCTTTCATTGGTTGCCATTTCAGGATAGTAGCAACCCAAAGAATTTAAAAGCGCAGACAAAATTGCCATTGGCGGCGACGAAAAAGGAAAGCCGCCATCAAAAAAGTGCATCATAGATTCATGCAAACCTGCGTTGCGCAAAACCCTTTGCGAAAAGTCGCTCATTTGCGTTCTTGTAGGCAAATTTCCATTGATAATCAAATATGCAGTTTCAATAAAAGTAGAATTATTTGCCAAAGTTTCAATAGGAATGCCCCTGTAAAAAAGAGTTCCTTCTTCGCCATTTATATAAGTAATTTTACTTTCGCAAGCTGCAGTATTGCCAAGCCCATCGTCAAGCGTGATGTGCCCTGTCTGAGAGCGCAAGGTAGAAATATCTATCCCTTTACCGCCCATAGTGCCATAAATAACAGGCAATTCATAAGTTTTGCCCTTTAATTCTAAACGAGCCAAACCCTTTTCAGGAGCCACTGAAGCTTTTTCGATATTCTTATCTGCCATATTTTTATACTTAAAAAATTTTAGGAAACGAACTTAAGGTAGTTCGCATAAAGTTTCAAGCCTTTTGACTGAGACTTTTCAGGATGAAATTGCGTAGCCATCAATTTGCCACGCAAAACTGCGCTTGTAAAGACTTGTCCGCCATATTCAGTAGTGCCAAACACAATATCTTTTTCAGGCGTATCAACAAAATAGCTGTGCACAAAATAAAATTGGTCCAAGCTTTCGTCAATGCCATCAAGCAAAACTTCATTCTTTTTGAAATTAACATTATTCCAGCCCATGTGCGGAATTTTAAATTTATGCGCTAAATCAAACCTCTTAACCCTGCCTTTAAATATGCCCAAAGTATCTACATTTCCCTCTTCGGAATGTTCAAACAAAACTTGCAAGCCTAAGCAGATGCCAAAAAATGGTTTGTCATCTTTTATCCAAGTTTTAACAGCCTTGTCAAAACCTGTATTTTTAAGAAGTTTTACAGTGTCTATAATTGCGCCCTGCCCGGGGAAAACCAAAATGTCGTCAGATTCCAACTGATTTGGGTTATCTACTAAACGAGACTGAGCCCCCACACTTTCCCATGCCTTAAGCACAGATTTTAAATTGCCCATCCCATAATCAATAACGGCAACTTTTTGCATATAATTTAGATTTCTCCTTTAGTTGTAGGAAGCTTTCCCGCACGCCTAGGATTGCAAGCCACAGCCTCTGCCAAAGCCTTAGCAAAACACTTAAACGCACCCTCTGCAACGTGATGTGGCTCATCCCCATAAAGAAGCGCTATGTGCAGATTTGCACCCACTTCATTTGCAAATGCTTGGAAAAATTCTTTGCAAAGCCCAACGTTAAAGTCGCGAACTCTGCCATCGCAAACCATATCGTAAACCAAATAAGGTCTGTTAGATAAATCTAAAACAACACGCACCAAAGTTTCGTCCATAGGCAGAATAAAAAAACCATACCTATTTATGCCAAGCTTATCTCCCAAAGCCTGCTTGATAGCCTTGCCAAGCACTATGCCAACGTCTTCAACTGTGTGGTGATAATCAATTTCAATATCGCCGACAGCCTTAAGCTTAAGGTCAAAAAGTCCATGCCTTGCAAACAAAGAAAGCATGTGGTCAAAAAATGGAATACCTGTTTCGACCTGATACTCGCCAGAGCCATCCAAATTTATCTCTAAAGAAATCTGAGTTTCTTTAGTATTTCTTTCGACTTTTGCTATTCTTTGCTTATCCATTTTTTAACGCTTTCCTTAAAAATTTCCATTTCCTTTTCTGTTCCGACTGTGATTCTAAGACCATCGTTTATTTTAGAATCTTTTGGCCAAAAACGAACTAGGATTTTATTTTCCTTCAAATAATCGTAAAATTCCTGAGCAATTTCAAGCCCCGAACTTCCATTTTTTTTAGGCTTAACAAAAATAAAATTTGAAGAACTTGGAATATATTCCCAGCCGATTTCAGAAAAGAAATTTTGCACATCAGCCCTAGTTGCAATAACTTTTGATCTAAAATTTTCGTAATACTTTGTGTCTTCAAGAGCCGCAATAATTGCAGCTTGCGCAAGCCTGTCGATATTGTAACTGTCGCGAACTCTGTCTAAAACATCAATAATAGATTCATCGCCAATTGCCCAGCCAACACGCAATCCCGCAAGTCCATAGCCCTTTGAAGACGTTTCTACAACAAGCAAATTTTTAAAATCTTTTACTAAATTTGCCGCAGTAAAATTTGAAAAAGACGCATAAGCTTCATCAACAACAACTAAGCCCTTAAAACCTTTTGCAAGCTTAATAATAGCATCTGCCCCAAAAGACAGACCCAAAGGCGCATTAGGATTTGTAAGTATAAAAACATTTGCATTGCTTGCAAAAATTTTCTCAAAAGGCAGCGCATAATTTGCTTCAAAATCAAACTCTAATAATTCTGCGCCCTGCATTTTTGAAAGCACAGGATAAAGCGAATAACTAGGATTCATTGCGGCAATTTTCAAATGCTCATCGCCAAATGCACGCATTATCAAATTTAAAATGTCGTCAGAACCATTGCCGCCAATAACATTTTTTGCGCTCAAATTAAAACGCTTTGCCACAGCCTCACGCAGCTTAATGCTTAAAGGCTCAGGATACAATCTAAGCGAAGCGCAGTCTGCGCCAAGCTCTGCAAGAATTGCATCTTTTACTTTTGGAGAAGGCGGATAAGGAAACTCATTCGTATTAAGCTTTACCCAGCCGCCGCCTTGTGGCTGCTCGCCGGGGGTATAAGCAGAAAGTCCGCAAACCGTTTTAGAAACTTTGTAAGAATTATCTTCCATTTTATTTTTTCAAAATTAGTTCATCTGCAATAGGAATTGCAATTTTGCGCTGGCCAAAGTCGTCTCTTTCCAAGTAAATGTCAGCCTTTTTGGTGATGTCAAAGGGCTCTGTGGGGAGTGTATCCTCATCAAGTTCTAAGTCGTCAAGCGCATCATAGTCATCAAAAATCTGAGAAATGCGCCTTGCCTCATCAACCAAAAGTTCAACAGGGCTTTCCACTTTGCCATCTTTTAACGCAAACTGGAAAACTAAAGGCATATACTTGTCGTCATAACGCTTTTTAATTGCCGACACATACTTACCCTCAACACCAGAGCGATTCGCCAAAATAACGCAATCGCTAAAGTGGGCAACGGCGTCGTAATAAGCAGAAACTTTGTCGAAATTTTCAGAATAAAGCGCACAATCAAAAACGCCTATCACCCTGACTAAACGCAAAACTCCATAGTCTGTAAGCGGCTTAAATGCCTCAATAAAATCTGCAAGATTTACACTTGGGTCTGCCATTAAAAAACAAACGTCTGCAGAACCGTCTAATGCTCTGGCCTTTAGATTTAAGTCATCCAAGTTTTCGTAAGTGGCAATTTCTGCAAGCTCTGCTAATTTTGCATCAAGCTCTAACTTATCTTCAGAGGCCGACTTTATTATACAAGCTGTTTGACCTTCAGCCAAGCCCCTGTCGATTAAATCTAAAATGCAGGCTCTGCGACTAGAATTTCTTGTTCCAACTATTAAATATGTATCCATCATTATTTCAAAGGCAAATCAGTTGAGGCGGCAAAGGCAGCATCCAAAAGCACCAAGGCTGCCATGGCTTCCACAATTGGCACTGCACGTGGCAAAACGCAAGGATCATGCCTGCCAACGCCTTTAACTGTAGTTTCCGACAAATCTTTTGCCAATGTTTTTTGTTCTTTTAAAATTGTTGCAGTAGGCTTAAATGCCACTCTAAAATCTATAGCCTGCCCATTTGAAATGCCGCCCAAAACGCCGCCGGCATTGTTAGTTTTTGTGGCAACTTTGCCGGCTTCATCCAAATAAATTTCATCATTATTTACAGAGCCGAATGCCCTAGTGCCTGCAAAACCGCTTCCAATTTCAAAACCTTTTGCAGCGGGTATAGACATCATAGCCTTTGCGAGGTCTGCTTCCAGCCTGTCAAACACAGGTTCACCCAAGCCTACTGGCACGTTTTCTATTTTGCACCTGATTATACCACCCACGCTGTCGCCTTCGGCTTTTGCTTTTTTGATAAATTCTATCATACGCAAAGCAGTTGCAGAATGCGGACACCTAACAGCGTTTGCGTCAACATCAGCCTGCGATGGCATAGCGCCTGTAAAAGGCATAGAAATAGCATGAACAGACTCTACCCAAGCGCGCAAAACAATATTGCCAAGGCATTTTTTTGCCACAGCCCCCGCAGCAACCCTTGCCGCAGTTTCACGAGCAGAACTTCTGCCGCCGCCCCTTGGGTCTCTTAAGCCAAACTTTGCATCATAAGTATAATCTGCATGGCTGGGCCTCCAAAGCTTTGCAATTTCAGAATAATCGCCCGAACGCTGATTAGTATTTTCAATTAAAATTGCAATAGGTGCGCCTGTAGTGCGCCCCTCATAGACGCCGGATAAAATTTTGCAGACATCGCCCTCTGCCCTTGGGGTAGAAATTTCTGACTGACCGGGTTTGCGCCTGTCTAAATCTGCCTGAATATCTGCCTCAGAAAGCTCTAAATTTGGCAAACAGCCATCAATAACACAGCCCAAAGCTGCTCCATGACTTTCGCCAAAAGTAGCCACCTTAAAAAAACGTCCAAATATACTGCCGCCCATTTGAATTATGGAACTATATTCCACCCCTCATTTCAAGCATAAAACGCAAAGAATACTAAGATTTGGCATTCATTAAATTTGCAAGAAATTCTTCAGGCTCTTGCCCATTTGCCGAAGCCTTTTGCACAAGCTCTTCATAATTTAAAGGCGCTATTGGCTTTAAAATCACTTTGGAAAAAGGAAGAGGTATCTCAAACTTATCCCAAGAATTAAATTTGATAGAATTTTTGTACTCAATTGTAACAGGAAACATTCTGATTCCCGAAAGCTCTGCAACTTTTAACGCACCCTTTTTTACTGTGTAAATTGGGCCTCTTGGGCCATCGGGGGTGATAGCAATATCAGAACCTTCTTTAAGAATATCGACAAGCTCTTTTATGGCAACGCCGCCCCTGCGCTTAGAAGAGCCACGCACAGTAGTAATACCCAAAACTTTAAAAGCCGCAGCAAGCCACGCCCCATCTTTGCTAGGACTTACAAGCCCACACATGGGATAATTTTTTCTAAGCATTTGCTTAAATCTGGTGATAGAAAAAATTTTGTTGTGCCAAAAAAGAATGATAAAAGGCTCTGGCGAACGCAAAAGTTTTTCAAGCTCTTTGTTTTCTACACTGGTTCTTAAAGTCAAAAGCCAAAGCTTCATCAAAAAGACAAGCGGAGCTATGACGATAAAATATCGCCATGGAACTTCGTAAGTTGTAACGCCTTTAAGCTTCATAATTTAAAGGTTGAGAATTACAAAAATAAAAAATTTTACAAATAAAAAACTAAATAAAGTTTTTACTGGTTGACAAAAGAAATTTAGTACGTAGCTTGATTAACTTTCAATCAGGGGTGGTAGTTCAGTTGGTTAGAATGCTGGCCTGTCACGCCGGAGCTCGCGGGTTCGAGTCCCGTCCATCCCGTAATTGAAAAAGAAAACCACAAGCACTAGTGCTTGTGGTTTTTGTTTTGGAAAACTTGTAGAGAAA
>JAVBSE010000151.1:0-2569 GCA_031547315.1 Opitutales bacterium | reverse complement strand
ACAGTTAAAAATATAGCTTATTTAAAAAAATTATTCAAGCAAAGACTGGCTTTGCCTACACACAAAAAAATGCCCAAAGTTTTTTACTTTAGGCATTAGTTATTTTTAGAAATTTTTCTAAAAACTACATACACATGCCGCCATTTACTGAAATGGTCTGACCTGTAATATAGCCGCCTTCTTCAGAACACAAATAAGTGCAAATTCCTGCAATGTCTGCGGGTTTGCCAAAGCGCTTTAAAGGTATAAATGTTTTTGCCTGCTCTTGTATGGATTCAGACAAAACTGCTGTCATATCTGTTTCAATAAAGCCCGGAGCCACCAAATTTACAGTAACGTTGCGGCTTGCAAGCTCTCTTGCCAAAGTTTTTGTATAGCCAATTAAACCGGCCTTTGCCGCAGCATAATTAGCCTGCCCCATATTACCCATAATTCCAGAAACAGAACCTATGTTTACAATTCTGCCCCAGCGTCCGCCCATCATTGTTTTTACAAAATGCCTTACCACATAAAATGCGGAAGACAAATTTGTTGCAATAACATCATCCCACTCTGCATCAGACATTCTTAGCATAAGATTGTCTCTTGTGATACCTGCATTATTTACAATGATATCCATTCTGTTATATTTCTTTACAAGCTCGTCTGCGCATGCCTTAACTTCTGCCGACTTAGAAACGTCTAAAGCAACAGCTTCTGCCTTTAGCCCCATTGCCAAAATTTCTTCTGCAACTTTGCCACAAGAAGAAAGATTCTTGCTTGCGCAAATTACTGTGCAGCCCTCTTTTGCGAGCGCAATTGCAATGTCTCTGCCAATGCCGCGCCCTGCGCCGCTTACAAAGGCAACTCTGTCTGTAAATGTTAGATTCATAAATTTAAAAGAATTTTTATATTCAAAATTTTTGCAAGTTTTTAATTTTTATTCATCGCCAAAAATTAAATCTGAAAGGCCTTCAAAAAAGTCTATAATTGGCTGAAAAAAGCTGCGCTCAAGCTCTGCCATAAATGCGCTTTCTGCGCTGCTTATTGCCCTTACGGCTAATTCTGAAACTATAATTGTTGTGATTTCATGGGCAGTTATTCCGCCTTCTTTTAGCCCAACATCTGTTAGCTTCATGGGCTCTAAAGGCAGGCTGATGTCGTCTCCTTTAGGACCAATTTTCACACTGCCGCCATTAAAAATTACCTCTTTTACTATAAATTTTTTGGGCTTAAATGCGGGGTCTTTTAGCATTTCTTTTTTAACAGCTTCTTCATACATTGGCATAAGGCTTGTAGATTTTTTTACATCGCCAAGCACTTCTAAAAGATTATTTGTGGTGCTGAATAAATCTACAAATTTGCCGGACTTGCTGTCTAGGCGCACAAAATAATCAGACAAGTCTAAAGCCTCAATAACAAGAACTTTTTGCCCCTTTATAATATCTTCTTTTATGTTTGTAGAAAGACTAAGTTCCCCAAAATGAAATGCGTTTTCGTCAGGATAGCCTTCAGGATTTTTAAGTGAAAATTCGTCTAAAATAAGCCTCTGATTTACGGAGTCTATCCTAATGCTTTTAAGCTGCAAACGCAAGCCTTCCACATAAGAATATATCTGTTCTAATAAGACTTCTTTGTTGTTTATATGGATGTCTGAAATAGAGCATCCATTCTTTGTTTTGCAAGCAAGCTTCACATTTTTTATATGAATGTGCTCCAACTTGATTTCAGGAATTTTAAATTCTTTGCCCTCTTCTACGCCTTCAAATTCTTCGTTAAAAATGTCGTTAACATCTACGCCAACAAGCACAGAAAGATTTTTGCCTATTTCTATAAAATTGTTGTCTACACCCACTGCTCCAAGCATTCTGCCTGCCTTGTCTTCTAATTTGATAGTAGGAGAGTCTACAAATATTTTTTCTATTGTGGGCGTAACTTTTCCTATTTCGTCGGCCTTCAAATATTTAAAATCTATGATGACACGTTTAACTGCAACTGCGTTGTCTTTAGGATAGCCTTCAGGATTCTTTAATCTAAATCCGCTAAAGCCCATTTTCTGATTCGCCAAATCTACAAGGCCTTCCTGCAAGCTGGACTCCACCCCGCAAAGCACGCTGGAAAAGTCTTTAACAATAAATGCCCCATTATGAAAAACTATGCTTGAAATGATAAAAGAATCTTTAAGCCCATTTTCTATGACAAGATTATCCACCCTTAGCTCTGCCAAAAATTTTAAGTCTGCAACATTTTTTTCTAACTGTCCAAAAGTATCTAAAAGCCCCTTAGATTCGCCCATCATCATTTCTTCCAAATCCAAACTCCACAAAGCAAGGAATTCTCTGCCAATTGCAAAAAAATTGCTCTTATGAATTGAAGGCGCAATAATGCGCTTGCCAAATTTGCCCTCAATTTTGATTTTGGGATTTTGCACAGAAACTCTTTTGACCTTTGCATCTTTTGCAAAAATATCAAATTTGATGTCTATTTTTTCAGCGCTAAATGCATCTTTTTGCATAAAGCCCGAAGGGTTTTTTACCACAATTTTTTTAAGAGAAACTGTCTGTGTAAGAATATGTACATTTACAGCCTC
>JAVBSE010000184.1:0-3316 GCA_031547315.1 Opitutales bacterium | reverse complement strand
GTTCTTACTGCTGCCCCTACAAAGGCGCAAACAGAGGGTCTTACTTTTGCTTGGTTGCGTTCAGATAAAAAAGCTTTGGCAGAAATTAGAGCAACTTGGACATTAACAAATAGGGTTTTAGTCGGAATAATTCTTACGGGCGTAATTGGCATGTATCTCTACTTCTCATTTTGGATTTAGTCGATTTTTTTAATGACCTATAAAAATACAAAAAAAACAGAAAACAAAAGTGTAAAAATAAGGTTTCAATTTTTTATACTGTGCTTTTCTACGCTCATACTTTGCGGAAAATTTTACGCCTTTAAACTAACAAATTCTGTTGCAATTTTAACAGACGCCTATGAGAGCATAGTTAATGTTCTTGCAGCAGTTGTCAGCCTTGCAGGGCTTATAATTGCAGCAATGCCCAAAGATAAAAACCATCCTTTTGGACATGGAAAGTTTGAATTTTTATCTGCCTCTTTTGAGGGCCTATTGATTTTTTTGGCAGGCGGCTTAATGATTTTTGAAGGTATTCACAGATTTTTTGTCCCTGAAGAAGTTGGGCATTTAGATGTGGGTATTATTATTATTACGCTTGCAGGAATTTTAAATTTTGCAGTGGGCGCTTTAAGCGTTTATGTTGGCAAAAAACAAAACTCTATAGCCTTGATTTCGGGCGGCAGGCATTTGCAGTCAGACGCATATTCAACTGTTGGCATGATACTTGGATTGGGGCTATTGTACTTTACAAAAATTGCTTGGCTAGACTGCTTGGCAGCAGTAATTTTTGGTTTTGTCATTTTATTTACTGGCCTTGGCATACTGCGTAAAACTATTGCAAACTTAACAGACGAGGCCGACGAAGAAAGCCTTCTAAAACTTTTAGAAATAATTTCCAAAAACAGAAAGCCAGACTGGATAGATATTCATAATCTTAAAGTAACAAGATATGGCGGCAATTTTTATCTGGATTGCGACCTCACATTACCTATGTTTTATTCTATCCACGAGGGCCACATTTCTTACAGACTTTTAAAACAAATGCTAAAAGAAAAATTTAATGACAACACAGAATTTTCAATACATTTTGACAGCTGTGAGAAAAAATATTGCCACTACTGCATGATGCAAAAATGCGCAGTTCGCAAAGAAGAATTTGTCTCTTTAAAAGATTATACGCTCAATCATTTAACCAGCGATATTGAGCATCCTTAAAAAAATCAGAAGGTAAATTTTTTATTAAAAAGCTATTGCCTGTTTCATTTACCAGAACAGATTTTGAAAGCTTTTTGCCGCTTTCATTCAAAAGTAAGCCCAAGTGCGTGAAGCTTGGTATTTCTGCATTTAACGCTTCATAAATCAGAATTTGCCTTGCAGTGCTAAGAAGTAAATCTTCACCTCTTATTACGTCTGTAATTTGCATTGCAATGTCGTCTGCAACAACTGCAAGTTCATAAGAAGGTTCGCCAGATTTGCGCCAAATGAGAAAGTCTCCAAAATCTTTTTGAGCTTCAAATTTTTGTGTGCCAAGTTTAAGGTCTGCAAATTCTATGAGCCTATTTTCAGGCACTTTAAAACGCCAATTACACTCTTTGGGACTATCTGGCATTTCAAATTTTTTAGGGCGCAAATTTATTGGAAAAATATTTTCTGCATCACAAAAATTAAATGTGCGTGCAGGTATTTTTACTTCAGTTTTTATTTGTGCTCTGCTTGCACTGCAAGGGTAGGCAAAGCCTTTTTTTATCAGCGTTTCTACAATTTGCCAGTAGTAATTTTTGCGTTCGCTTTGCATGTATGGGGCAAATTTCCCGCCAATATCAGGACCCTCATCCCAAACTATGCCAATCTTCTTTAGGTCCAAATAAATTTGAGAAATGTATTCTTTTTTGCACCTTGCTAAGTCAATATCTTCAATGCGCAGTACAATTTGTCCCTTATTTTCTTTTGCAATTTTTTGAGTTTCCAAAAAAGTTTTGGCATGCCCCAAGTGCAAAAATCCAGATGGAGTAGGAGCTATTCTTGTTCTAAAAAAATTCTTTTGCATTTTCAGACAAATAGAGCCGAAGACGAACTTCGGCTCTGAATTTGGTGGGCAAAAGCCCTTGTTAACGGATAAATACTTTTTCAAGTATTCCAGATACTTAAATCTGTGACCCATTCTTTGATTTCTACGTAGCCTTTCGGCTATGTTGCATATGAACTCATAAAATTCTTGCATAGTCAATAAAAATTTTTTACTATTTATTTATATTAATTTCAAATATTTGATTTATGGAAAAATTTAATTATAGACTTGGTCTCGACTTAGGTTCTAGCTCAATTGGTTGGGCTATCATTAAATTAGATGAAAATGGTAAAGTTTCATCTTTAGAAAATTTAGGTTCGCGCATATTTTCTGATGGCAGAGATCCTATAAAACATACGCCGCTTTCTGTAGAAAAACAATTGGCGCGTGGGCAGAGTGTTCGCAGAACAAGATTAGTTCAGCGTAAAAAAACTGTGGTGCTTAGTTTGCAGCAAGCAGCTTTAATGCCAAAAGAAATCAGCAAAATGAAGAAACTGGAGCCTCTTAACCCTTATAAACTTAGGGCTTTAGGCGTTAATCAAAAATTAGAGTTATATGAATTGGGGCGTGCACTTTTTCATATAAATCAAAGGCGTGGGTTTAAGTCTAACAGAAAGGCTGACAAGTTTGCTGATGAAAATGAAAAATCTGCAATGAAAAAAACAATCGAAAAATTGCGTCAAGATTTGGCAGGCAAAACCCTTGGCGAATATTTATACGCCCGCAATCAGAAAAAGGAAACAACTAGAATGAGAGCGGAACTCATCAGAAATAAAAACAGCTACGAAATTTATGCGGACAGAGAAATGTATGAAAAAGAATTTGATGCGCTTTGGGACTTTCAAGCAAAATTTCATAAAGAATTAAATGCCGAAAACAAAGAGCGTGTGCGCAGTGCAATTTTTTATCAGCGCCCTTTAAAGGCTACTGAATTAGGCAAATGCCAGTTTGAAAATTCTGAAGAATTGGCGTATGCCGATTTTACTTCAGCAGAAAATGAAGGTATTTTTGAAAAAGCAAGAATTTCCAGCAGAGCATATTCGGCTTATCCTATCTCACAGGCTTTCAGAATTTATAGTGAAGTGAATCAGTTGGAAGTTTTAGATATTTCTTCCGATAATCCTTTAACAGAAGATGACAGAAAAAAACTGATTAAAGAATTATTAAAACCAAGCGGCAGCGTTAAACCAGATAAAATAAATTTAATTTCTTGGAAGAATATTATAAAACTTTTAGGGCTTCCTAACAGTACACAATTTAATCTTG
>JAVBSE010000189.1:0-8849 GCA_031547315.1 Opitutales bacterium | reverse complement strand
AAAGCCTAATGCACTTTAAATTTTTTTAAGAGATTTTTATTATTTCTTGTAAATCTAAAAACTTCTTGAGATAGTCTATATAAAATTAAAGAGCAACTTTTATTTGGATTAAAAAGTATGATAAAAACAAATGAAATAACAGATATTTTTTTGGATATTCCATTTACTGAAAAAAGAGCTATTTTTTTAGAGTCTATATTAAGTCCATCGGGAAAAACAAAATATAAAAGATACCCATGCTCTCCATTAAGATATGCAGGAGGAAAAAGTTTAGCTATAGGGCTTATTGCTGAATTATTACCAAATAATTTAAATCAAATAGTATCTCCATTTTTTGGAGGTGGATCATTTGAAATAGCTTGTGCAACAAAATTAAAACTAAATGTTATTGGTTATGATATTTTTGATATATTAGTTAACTACTGGCAAATACAGTTGAAAAATCCTAAAAAATTACACGATATTTTAAAAAAATTTGAGCCTAATAGAGAAAATTTTTGTAAAATAAAAAATAAATTAAAACTTCATTGGGATAAAAAAAGTTTAATAAATAATAGATGCGAACTGGCTGCTCACTATTATTTTAACCATAATACTTCTTACGGCCCGCATTTTCTAGGACATCCATCAAGTGTTTACCTCACAGAAGAAAAATATTCTATGCTTCTAAAAAAAGTAAAAGATTTTAATGTTAATAACATGAAAGTCTTCTGTGATACTTTTGAAAATACAATACCAAGGCATAATAAAGATTTTTTATATTGCGATCCACCTTATTATTTAGGGGGTACTAGTAAGACGTTTATAGGAATGTATCCGCATCGTAACTTTCCCATACATCATAAAAATTTTGACCATGAAAAATTGGCTAATTTATTAAAAAGTCATAAAGGAGGATTCATTTTGTCTTATAATGATTGTGAGGAAATACGAAATTTATATAAAGGATTTAATATGCTGATGCCTGAATGGCAGTATACATTTAGTCAAGGAGATACTCGTATTGGGAAAAATCGTTTAGAAAAAAATAATGGATCTCACATTAAAAAATCTCATGAATTAATAATATGGAAATTTTAAAAAAAAGAGGACTAAGTTCGTCAGAAGCGAGTAGAGTTAGAAAACAAGGACATGAAGATGCACTTAACTTTGCACGATCGATGGGTTTAAGCGATGATTATAAAAATGACATAAAGGCAAAAAAGGATGTTATTGATCCTTCAGGTGATGCTCATTCTGTAAAAAGTGGAATAAAAAAATGGCAAATATTTTTATATGGCTTTAATAGATTTGATACAGATTTAGCTTTTAAGGCTATGAATGGCGTAGGTGAAATATTAAAAATGTGTTTGCACTCATTTCCCAATAGTTTTGATGATTATTGGATAAATAAAAGCAAATGTAAAGATGATTTAAAAGTACATATGCGTGCTTTATGCGAGAAGCTAAGGGAGAGATATCGATTAAAAGCATTTATTCAAAAATCTATTTTCAATGGGACAGAAGTTAATTATTTAACAATTAAACACAATGAAATCTATCATGTATTTCATAGAGATGATATTGTTAATTGTTTAGGAGATAATTTTTCAGTTGAAAACTCTAAAGCTAGAAATTTTAAACAATTTGATGATCAAAAAGTTATTATGAAACATGATGGGAAAAATGTAGCTGAATTGGAAATGAGAAATGATTCAAAGGTTCACTATAGAGAAATTAGATTTAACATGCTAAAATCTCGAGCAATGAATTTATTGTTGGAAAAAATAACTTTGAATAAAGCTTTTAATGAAAACATTCTTGTGTACGGCAATGCTATTAAAACATTTGGTCGATGGAAAAAATCTAGCTAATTCTAAATAATGGATGAAAATTTTATTTTATATGGATATATTTGATGAAAATAAATTTTTGCTAATAGCAGGCCCTTGCAGCCTAGAAAGCAAAGAGCTTAGCTTTACTGTTGCTGAACGCTTGGCTAAATTAAGAGATAAGAAAAATTCTGAACTTAAAATAGTTTTTAAAGGCAGCTTTGACAAAGCAAACAGAACTTCTGTTAAAAGCAATAGGGGCACAGGCATAGACGAAGGCCTTGCAATTTTGGCGGCAGTAAAAAAAGAATTTGGCTTTCAAGTTTTAACAGATGTGCACGAGGCCTCTCAGTGCGCCAAAGTTGGCGAAGTTTGCGATGTTTTGCAAATACCCGCATTTTTATGCAGGCAAACAGACCTGCTTGTGGCTGCTGCTAAAACAGGTAAAACTGTTAATGTAAAAAAAGGTCAGTTTTTATCTCCTTATGAAATGAAATATGTTGTGTCAAAACTGCGTGAAGCAAATGCTTCTGAAATTTGGCAGACAGAGCGTGGCAGCACTTTTGGCTACCAGAATTTGGTTGTTGATATGCGTTCATTTGCAATAATGTCAGAAAACAAAACGCCTGTGATATTAGACGCAACGCACGCAACCCAGCTTCCCGGCGCCGGCGAAGGTTGCAGCGGCGGAGAGCGCAAGTATGTTGAGCTTTTGGCAAAAGCTGCAGTTGCAGTGGGTGTGGATGGGCTTTTTATAGAAACTCATCCTCAGCCTGAAAAGGCAATTTCAGACGCAGCAACCCAGCTTCCGCTTGAAAATTTAGAGGCTTTAATTGAAAAATGTTTGAAAATAAGAGCAGTTCTCAAGTAAAATTCATCAAAAAAAAATTAAGAAATTTAAAAAAACAGTTTGAAGTATTATAGAAATCTGTAAACTTTAGCTCATAAAACCGAAAAACAAAAATGTCTGAAGAAAAAGATAAATCAAAAAAGATAGTCGATTTAAGCGAATTGCAAAATTTGCAGCTCAATACGGCTTGGTCGCCTACAACAAACTATTCTAAGTTTGAGCCAAGAGAAAGAAACGATTTCAGAAAAGGTGGCGACTTTAAAAGAAAGCCTCGTACAGAAGGCGAAGAATTTAAAAAGCGTGGCGAATTCAAGAAACGTGAATTTAAAAAGCGTGATGGAGACTCCGCAGAACGTCCTGCAAGAGAGCCTCGTAAATTTGATGGCAAGCCGGGCGAACGCAAGGCAGGCGGCAGACCTCAAAAGGGAGACTTTAAAAGAAAAGCACCTGCACCTTTTGATTTTTCAATGGAAGTGCTTTTTTATCCTGAAGATGCTCCGTTTGCAAAATTGGCAGATGTAATGAAGCACCTAAAGCGCACATATCAGCTATTTGATATTGCAGAGCTTGTTATAGAAAAGGCGGAAAGATTTATAGTTTTGGCTAAAAACTTGCCTTCGGAAGATGGCACAGTTAAGCCTCTTTATTGCGCACAGCCTTCAAACTTGCCTTTTGAAGATGAGGCAGAAGCAAAGAAAGCAGCTTTAGACTACTGGTTTACACAGTTATTTGAAACAAAAGAAGAAGACGCAGAAGCGCCAAAGGGCAACTTCCAAGTTGTAAACAAAACAAATTTAAATGGGGCGCTTTTGGGCGCACCAAACTGGCATAAATATGCAGAATCTGTGCGTGAATATCATGCTAAAAATTTTGCAAATATGCCTTTTGAAAAATTCAGCGCAAGCATAGAATCTGTGCGTGACGAGGCTTCTGTGACAGCTTGGCTGGAGCAGATGAAAAAGCGTGAAGTCTATAAGCTAAAAGAAGGCGAAGAAACTTTTGAAAATAAAGACACAGCAAATGCATATATTTTAGAGCAAAAGGGAGCAGAACTTGTAAAGACTTACGAGCAAGTGCGCATGCATGGCTCTGACATTGCACTTTTGCCATTTGGCTCTAGAATCAGACGCAATTTAGAAGCTGCTTGGGCAAAGCAAAAGCGCTTCCCAATAGTTACGGCAAATAATTTGCGTGGCCGCTTGCGCAGGGCAGGCTTTACAATTTACAAGCGTGGCTCAAAGGGTTTTGCTTTTGTGTGCGCAGTTAAGCGTAAATTCTTGTTTGAAGATGAGTCTTTGTCTGACAATCCGCAAAAGATACTTGACTATATTGTTGCAAATCAAGGCGTTAAGGCTTCAAAGTTGCCTTACTTGTACTTAGGCCTAGAAGCGCCAAAACAGGAAGATAAATCTGCAAACTTGGCTGACGAGCAAAAGAAACAAGACAAAGGCGAAGAAGTTTCTGCACCAATAGTTGTAGAGCCTGCTGCAGAAATCACTGCAGAAAACTTAAAGGCGCTAAAAGAAGTTTCTAATGAGCTTTTGTGGCTAATTTCAGAAGGCTATGTTGTTGAGTATGCTGATTCCAGCTTGCAGGCAAATCCACGTTTGCCACGTCCTAAAGACAAAACTGCAAAGATGACAGCATCTGACACAGAATCTATTGCCCTTGGCGTTGAAGACGAACCTATTGTTGCAAAGCGTGATGAAGAAGTGGCAGAATTGGACGAAGAAATTGAAGAGGCCGGTTGCGAAGTTTATCAGAATGAGTGCCCAATAAGTTCTGCAATAGTTCAGCCAGAGTCCGAAGAACATTAAAAGCTGCGAAATGGAGTGTGATGCTCCGTTACGAAAAAAACTCATGAATAGTTATGTACCATCGTACACTCCTATCCATGAGTTTTTTCGTATACTCGCCTGACACCCCATTTGACAGCTTTTATGAATTAAGCTTAAAGTGGGCTTTTTTGACTCATATTTGCGTTCGCAAATCATATCGCCCTGTGCTTTACTTGGGTCTTTTGCTAGCGCAAAATCTCATTCGCACTTCGTTTGAAGTCGTATACTCGTCTTAGCATATCACCTCGTTTGGCAGTGTTTATTAAGGTAAATAGTTTTTGAAATAACTAAATTAAAAAAATGAAAAGTTTAAGGATTATCTGTGCCTATCTGTGTAATCTGTGGGTAAAAAATCTAAAAATTTTCAGATGGCATTTTACTTTAAATATCAAACAAAATTTTTAAAAACTAAGTTGACTTTCTAAAAAAACTCATCTAAAACGTTTGAGACGAAAAAAATATCTCAACATTTCACAAACACAAAACTATGAAAACTTCTAAAGTTCTATTAAGTTCTATTACGCTTCTAGCCAGCTTTTCTGCAATGGCGGCCGATTTATTTCCAACAGGAAGCACATACTATATACCAGATGGCACAAGTGTGGTAGGTTTTACTGTTGGCACTGGCGCTGAAGGCACAACAACTAAGATGATTCTTGAAGGCGGAAGTACTTTCACGTCTACTAGCGACTCTAGATTGGGTTATTCGCCTAATATGGGGGGAACAACAACATTCTTAATTCAAGGAGATGGAAATACATTTAACATAGCTGGAGCAACGCTCTATTTGGGTATGGGTGGAGATAATAAACCAACTTATACAGGTGCTGCAGAGTTTATTGTTACAGGTTCTAATAACACAGTAAATATCGGCTCTTATGTTCAAGGCAAAACAAATGGCGGCTCTACTCTTTTTTCTATAACAGGCTCTAACAATACTTACCAGCATATGGGTTTTAGAGGCAACTTTAGAATAGGCTGGGGTGGCGACTCTATTGCAGGCAGTAATACTGCTTACTTTAAGGGTGATGGTGCGGGTGCCTCTGAAAGAGTTTACATAAACCTAACAGGTACTCCTGGTAATTTGAATGCCCAGGTTCCTGGTTTTGAAGTAGCTGGCGCAGCAACAAATGCTGTTACAAATAAAGCTACATTAGATGGCAATGTAACTCTAAGAAGAGATACAGATAATGCTCCTGTAACTGCGATTTCCATAAATGCTGATACAAAAACAGCATATGGCACTTCAATATTTGAAATTAAAAATTCTGGAAATATAGTTAAGGCAGCAGCTCTTACGGCGGGTAATAATACTCAAGTTCAAGGAAGCTCTGCAACATTTCGTGTAGCGGGTTCAGGTTCTGATATAAGTGTTGGGGCTCTTAATATAGTAGGCAGCGCAGGAACAAAGTCGTCAGATATTCGTGGTGGCGTTTTAGAGTTTGATTTTAACAGTGATGATATTTCTACTGTTAACGTTACATCTGTTGCATTTACAGGTATTTTGATTTTGGACTTTACAGAGTTTACTGGTAGCACAGGTACTTATGATCTTATTACATCAACGTCAGATAATTGGAGTACTGTTTGGACTACTTTTGGATGGAATAATGAAACTCAAACAGCAAGTTCTGACAGAATTTTAATCAAGACAAAAGATGGTCTTGATACAACAGTAGAGCTAAACTACAGCAATGGTACACTAAGCGCAGTTTACACTGCAGTTCCAGAGCCTTCTACTTATGCTGCAATATTTGGCGCATTGGCGTTAGCACTTGCAATATATCGCAGAAGAAAATAAATTTAAGTTAAAATTTTAAACTTAAAGACTGCTTAAATGGCAGTCTTTTTTTTGCAAAAATATCACTTACACTACGCTAAAAAATCAATTATTTTTAAAGTTCTAAATTCAAATTGTCCCGAAAAAAATTTTATAAAAGATTTTACTAAACTATACTCAAAGCCTTTTGTGTTTTACCTCTTGCAAATTTTCTAAAAAATCTGCACAATGGGAAAAAACAGTTTATCAAGTTGTTTAAAGCTTATGAAAAAGATTTTCCTTTTATTTGCATTCAGTTTTAGTGTTTTATTTGCGTCTGAAAAAATAGACGTGGCTGCTCTGGAAGCGCAGGCCCAAAGTGGCGACGCCAATGCCCAGTACGAGCTTGCAAAGCTTTATGCAGAAGGCAAAGAGGGCTTGACTCAAGATATTCCTAAAGCTCTTTCTTTGGCGCAAAAATCTGCAGCGCAAAATAATGCAGACGGCGTAAATTTTCTTGGGGTTGCGTATCTTAATGGCATAGGTGTAGAAAAAGATCCAAGAAAAGCCATAGAGCTTTTTGAAAAAGCTGTCGATTTAGGCAGCCTAAAAGCTACTAAAAATTTAGGGGCAATGTATTATTTGGGTGAAGTCGTAGAAAAAGATTTAAAAAGAGCTTTCCAACTTTATAGCTTTGCTGCAAATAAGGATGATGCAGACGCAATAGGGAAACTTGCTTACTTTTACCTGCAAGGTATTTTCATCAAAAAAGATGAGAAAAAAGCCTTTGAACTTTTATCAAAAGCTGCAGAAAAAAATGACGCAGAAGCAATAGCCAATCTTGGCTGGATGTATCTGCAAGGTTTGTATGTAGATAAAAATATTCCCAAGGGTATGGAATATTTGGAAAAATCTGCAAGTATGAATCATTCCAGTACTTTAGTTAATCTTGCAGAGATATACAACAGTGGCAATTTTGTAGAAAGAGACTTTTCAAAAGCTCTTACTTATTACGAGCGTGCTGCAAGTTTGGGCAGCCCATACGCAAACAGATTTTTAGGTCTTCTATATTTATTGCCTAAAGAAGGTTTTGAAAAAAATGAGCAAAAAGCTTTTGAGTATTTTGAAAAAGCTGCGCAGCTAGGCGATGCAACTGCCCAAACAAACTTAGGCTGGATGTACTTAACAGGCATGTCTGTAGAAAAAGATGAAAAGAAAGCCTTTGAATTAACGTCAAAAGCTGCAGCGCAAAATGATCCTCAGGGAATAAATAATTTGGGACAAATATATTTTGTGGGGGCGGGAGTAAGTAAAAACATTCAAAAAGCAGTATCGCTTTGGGAACAGGCTGCCGACCTTGGCAACGAACAAGCCTTGGCTAATCTTGTAAATTTATACTATGAAACAGAAAGTAAAGACTATCCCAAAGCAAGGCAGTATTTAGAACGCATGGCATCTTTTGGAGACTCAAAGGCCTTAAGAATTTTAGGGCGTATGTACTTAAATGGGCAGGGGGTTAGTGCAAATGTTAAAACCGCAATAAAATATTTTGAAAGAGCCGCAGAACTGGGCGATACCAACGCATTAGGCGACTTGGGCGATGTTTATTATTTAGCTGAATTTGGCATCAAAGATTATCAAAAAGCAAAAGGCTATTACGAGCGTGCTTCTGAAGCCGGCATAGCAGGAGCAACACGCATTTTAGCGCTGATTTATCTAAATGGCACTGGCGTGGAAAAGGATATAAATAAAGCTAAAGAGCTTTTGGAGCTTGCTGCCCAAAATGGCGACGCAATAGCCCAGTCAAAATTAGGATGGTTTTATTTTAGCGGCGAATACTTGGGCGCAAAAGACATAGCAAAAGGCATAGAGCTGATGAAGAAATCTGCAGCGCAAAATAATGCAGAAGCTCTAAATAATTTGGGTGTTATTTATTTGGAAGGCTATGGGGTAGATAAAAATATTCCGCAAGCAATAGAATATTTTGAAAAAGCCGTAAAACTTGGCGATGAAAAAGCTCCATTTAATTTAGGTTTTCTTTACTGTAAAGATGACACAGAATTTAAAGACTACGCAAAGGCTTTAAAATATTTTGGAATAGCAAGCAAACTTGGCGATATCAGGGCAACAAAAATCTCTGCAGATATGTATCTTAAGGGGCAAGGTACAAGCAGGAATTTGGCAATGGCTTATGAGCTCTACAAAATGGCCGCAGACAGGGGCGACGCTGAAGCTCTGTTCAGATTAGGCTGGTTTTATAAAGATGGGCATTATGTAGAAAAAGATAATAAAAAGGCAATAGAGTATTTTGAAAAAGCTTCTGCACAGGGCAATAATGGGGCCAATGTAATGCTTGCCGCAATTTATTTTTATAAAGAAAAAGACTATGTAAAAGCAAGAGAGTATGCTCTAAAGGCAAGTTCAGAAAATAACAAAATAACAAGTATTATTTTGGGGCAAATTTATACAAAAGGTCTGGGCACTGAAAAAGATAATGAAAAAGCCCTAAAGTATTTTGAACAAGTGGATGCAAAATATGGCAGTGATGATAAAAGTGTCAGGACTTCTGTTAAGCTTTCCATAATAGAAAT
>JAVBSE010000173.1:0-17886 GCA_031547315.1 Opitutales bacterium | reverse complement strand
TGTTGAACCAAATGCGTTTACAGATAAATTTTCGTCTTTGTAGTTGTCGTGCTTATTTAAGAATACTGCATCTGCGTTGGGTGCAGATTCTTTTATGTCTGCGCTAAAAATGTAGCGAATTTCTGTTTTTTGCTTTTTCCAATTTAATACTTCTGGGTTAAAGTGGTCGGCATGGGCGTGGCTTGCAAAAACGTAAAGCGTTTTTTTTGTGCTTACAACTTGAAATAGATAGAAATGCAAGTGGGGAATTTTTTAAAAAACACAAAAAATCAAATGACCTCACAAAAAAAAGGTGAAAATTCGCTGTTGAATTAAGAAACTATTTACGTTTTTTCTTAGATTTTGGGGCTTTCATTTTTAGGGGAGTGTATTTTGCTTGGGGGATGTCAACAAGCTTGTCTAGCTGGGCAAGAGGTGATTGTCGCTTCCAGTCCAGTTCTATTTCTGTTTTTAGTTCTGCGACTTTTGTGTTTAAATTTTTTGCAGAATTTTTTGCCCATTCTAAGAGCTGCTGGCTTGTGATACACTCTATTTTAAAGCCTCTGGCGCTGAGTCGTATAAGGTTGTCGCGGCTTGCAATTAGCAGGCTGTTTGGCTGTTTTGCATTGGCGCACATTTGTTCAATGAATTCGTCGGCAGAAAGGCAGGATGGGGTATAGACTTCTGTGAATGTGCTTTGTCTGCCGATTTTTTCGATAGAAATATCTTCGCCTTTGCCGTCGTAGACTATTGTGAGTTTGTAGCCAAGGCAGTCGTGTATGGGTGCAAGGCTGTCGGAAAGAAGCTTTTTAGCGCCTTCTTGTCCAAAATTTGTGAAGGCATGCTTCATCTTTTGGTCGGAATGAATTACATTCCAGCCATCGACAATAAGATGTTTTTGACTTCTTTGCATTTTTCAGGGTTGAATTTTTCTTAAACAAGTACTTTAATTTAGCTTTCCAAAATTTAAGAAAAGTACAATGAAAAAAATTTCTACATTATTTTGCATAGTTTTAGCAGGAGTATTTTCTGCTTTATTGTCGGCTTGCAATAGCAAAGCTTATAACGTGAGCGAAAACCCTCAGCTTTTTACAGGCAAGGTTGAGTACACTGCAAAGGGCATTATGCCTACATTAACAAGCAGCAAGTACAAATACTCTTTTTACGACTCTAAGGGTAAATTTGTTGCAGAGATAGATTTCAGCAAAGCTATGATTTCTAACATAGAAAATTATTTAGACAGAGCTGTAATTATGAGAGGTGTTCTAAAAGACACTAAGGAAGACGGCAGAGTTATTGAAGCAGACCACATTAGGTTCAACAAATAAAATGGTTCAGATAATAGACGGCAATCTGGTTGCAAAAGCTATACACGAAGAGCTTGCGCTTAAGCTTCAAAATTTAGAGGGGCGTAAGCCTTGTGTTGCACTTGTCAGAGTTGGCAACGACCCTGCGTCGATTTCTTATGTTACAAAAAAAAGCAAAGTTGCTGCAGAAATCGGTATTGAAAGCCGCTTGAATATTTTAGACGAATCTATTACTCAGGCAGAGCTTAACGCTTTAATCGACAAGCTTAATGCAGATGAAACTGTAGATTCCATCCTTGTTCAAGCGCCTTTGCCAAAACATTTAAATGAGCAAGAAACCTTCAACAGAGTTTCTCAGAACAAAGATGTAGATGGTTTTAGCTACGCAAATTTAGGCCTGCTTGTTCAGGAAAATAAAGATGCCTTTGTGGCGTGCACACCTGCCGGCGTTGTAGAGCTTATTAAACGCAGCGGAATTCAAACTGTGGGCAAGCGTGCTGTTATAATTGGGCGCAGCCTAATTGTGGGTAAACCTCTTGCGCTTTGTTTGATGCAAAAGGGCATGGACGCAAGCGTTATTGTTTGCCATTCACGCTCTGAAAATTTGAAAGAAATTTGCCTTAGTGCAGATATAATTATTGCGGCAGTTGGGCGTCCAAACACTTTAACTGCAGATATGGTTAAACAAGGCGCAGCAGTAATAGACGTTGGCATTAATCGTATACCTTGCGCAGAAAAGAAAACAGGCTATAGACTTGTTGGTGATGTAGATTACGAGAATGTTGCGCCAAAATGTTCTTTCATTACGCCTGTGCCAGGGGGCGTTGGCCCTATGACAGTTGCAATGCTGATGTCTAACACTGTTAAAGCATTTTTCAAAAGCAGAAAATAAATATTCAATTTCAGAATAAATATCAGAGTGCTTTCGCACAAAAATTATAAAATAATTTTTGTGAAGAGAGAGTCGCTTGTTTTTAAACTATCGGAAATGAATTTAAGCAAAGCTAATTCATTTCCGTATTTAGTCTAAAACCAAGTGATAGTTTACGCTAACAGCGCACACTATCAGTCTTTTAAAATCTCACACAAGTGCTTTGCACTTGTCACTCCGTCGAGGGCTAAGCCTTCGCTGCGGGAGGTTTTAGGAGGGTTGCAGCCAAACCCTCCTATTAAATCTTAAACTTATTCTACCAAACCTATAATGCGTCTTTTGCTTTTTTTGGCAAGCAGGCGTCTTAGCCTTAGTCTGTCTGCTTCTGCGACAATAAATCCAATGCAATTGGGTTTGCCGCACTTGCAGGGATGGTCTAAGAAATGTTCAAAGGCGTAGCCATAGTTGTAGAGAATTTCTTCATCTTTTTTAATGTCTTTTGTGGCGATAATCCAGATGTGGCCTTTTATATTTTCGGCCTCACAATTTGTTTCGCAGGCGTGATTTATGAAGCGCGCGTCATTGTAGTCAAAATTGCCGTCTATGTCTGTTTTTGAGTTCAGTTCAAAAATATAAACTGCGCCGTCGCCAGATTTTTTTGAAGCTTCTTCTTGCTTGCAGCCACGCCTGTTAGATTCTGCTTTGCTGATTTTTTCGCCAAGGTATTCTATAATTTTTTCACCTTTTTTGATGTCTTTGGCGGCAAAAACTCCATTGCCATGAATAGCAGATTTTTTAACGAAATATTTTTTTTCGCTCATAAAATTTTGAAGGCAAGTTTTTTTAAAGAGGAAAGTTTGAAGACTTTACGTCTTTGATATATTCTGCAAAAGCTTTCTCTACAGTTTCAGAAAGGTTTGCATATTTTTTAACAAAAGGCGGAGCCCAGTCTTGAAGCCCAAGCAGGTCTGAAGAGACAAGAACCTGCCCATCGCAAGCCTTGCCTGCGCCTATGCCTATTGTAGGAATTGAAATTGATTTTGTAATTTCTTGGGCGCAAGTTTCATCTATTTTTTCCAGTACTATTGAGAATGCTCCTGCGTCATCTAATTTTTTTGCATCCTCAAGAAGCGAGACTTTTTCTATGTCTGTTTTGCCAAAAGTTTTATATGCTCCAAGTTTTAAAACCTGCTGAGGCATTAAGCCAATGTGCCCCATTACAGGCACGCCTGCGCTTACCAGCTTTGCAATTTTTTCTGCCATATCTGCGCCGCCTTCAATTTTAACTGCGTCTGCGCCTGCACGCAAAAGTTTTGCACATTCTGTAAGCAAAATATCAAAGCTGTAGTGAGCCACTGCAAATGGGATGTCTGCAACTATAAGCGCAGAGGGTTTTGCTCTTGCCACCATTGCTGTGTGATGAATCATATCTTCAATTGTAACAGGAATTGTAGATTCATATCCCATGAAAGTGTTGCCCAAAGAGTCGCCAATGAGGATAATATCTACGCCGGCTTTGTCGGCCAGGTGCGCAAAAATTGCGTCGTACGCAGTTAGCATTGAAATTTTTTCAAGATCTTTTTTTGCCACTATAGTTTTTGTGTTTTGTCTTTTCATTTTTTTTGATCGCAAATTATTTTTTCAAAAGTTTATTGAGCGCATCGCCAATAGTTTTTTTTGTTTCAGAGCTTGAAGAGCTCGTGTCAGAAGATTGTTTGTCTGTCATTACGCCTTTTTTTACCACGTCTGCAAGGTTGTTTTTAGGGTTAGACAGCCTGCCGTCTAGCGTAAACACAGGGCCAGACTTATAGCCTGCAATTGTGTCGCCTGCAGTTAACAAATTTATTTTCCCGAACAGGTCTGAAATATGACCTTCTTTAGGATAAAGCTTTACAGGGAAAAATATCAAGTGCTCAGAAAGCGGCATGCTTGCGTCGTACTTAATTATGCCTTTTGTTTTTAAAACAAAAAGGTCTGATACCAAGGTGGCGTCTTCTACTAAAATATCAAGCGCCTCTGTGCGCTCTATCTCAACATTTACACTTGAATATTTTGTGTATGTAAGAAGATCTGTGATTTCAGAAATTGCAGAAAGTTCTTTTGATTTGTCGCCTAAAATTCCACTGCCAATTTTTAGAATAGTGCTGCCAATTTCGGCGCTTTTGCCTGCGTTTGTGCCTCTGTCAAGAATGCGAAGTTCGCCTCCTTTGGAAGTGATTTTTGCGCTTCCTTTTATCTTGCTTGCAAGTTCGTTTGCATTGGAAGATTCGCCAAAAAATTTGGCACTTAAATCGTATGCGCCAGTAATTGTTTTTTCGCCGGCATTGTTTAGCTGCACGAAGTTTTCCACTTTTAATCCTGTGAGCGAGAATTCTGAATTTTTAAGTTCATAAGTATGTTCTTTTGTGAAAATTGCTTGGGCTTTTGCATTTAAATTTGCGTCATAAATAAGCCCTTTAATGTCGCTAATATCCACTTTGTTTTCATCTATAAAAATTTTGCCCGATAAATTTTTTGCAAGAATTTTCTCTGCTCTTTGAATGGCAGAAATTTTTGCAGTTAAATCTAAATTTTTGCCAAAATTCCAAATAGCTTTTTCATCTTTTGCACTGGTTGATGGCGCAGGCTGTGTTGCAATTGGCGCAAGTTCTGCCTCTTTAATTTCAGCAGCTTCTTTAGGGCGAATTATGCGCTTTTTGCCAGTTTCTGTTGTTTGTGCGCTAACAACGCCAGACTTATAAAGAGGATTTGAAAAAGCTTTTGCAAGCACTTCAAAGTCATCTGTTGTTAAAATTTTAACGTCAATGTTGGCTGTAATTGTTTCAGAGAAATTTATTTTTACATCTGTGTCTGTCTTACCTTTATCGCTTTCTGATTTAAGTGATAACGCAATATTTTGCGGGGTAAAATCTTTTAATTTTGCATCTATTAAAACTTCTGTTTTAGGCGCAGATTCAGAACTTGCCACAGGAGATACATTATCCAGCGTAATTGCAGCCTTAATATCATCTAAATTTAATTTTAGAGCTGCAGTAATTGAGCCGCTTGAAGCATTGTCAAACTTTTCTAAAACAGGCTGCTTAAAGAGTTTTGATATAGTTCCTTTTGCATTTAACTCTGCTTTTGTGATGGCAAAAGTTTCAGATTTTTTTGCAAAAACTTTTGCGTCTGCCAAAAGTATGCTTGCGCCGCTTTCAAAGAGGCAAAATTCAGGAATATTTAAGAAAATATCTGTAAAGTTTTCTTTAGATTCAAAGGTAAATTTTGCGTTTGGGTTAAGAGATTTTAAGATGTAGACTTTATCTTTTGCAAAAGAAAATTCTTTTAATGCTACAGTGCCATTTGCAGAAATTTCACTTTCATTTTTTGCAGAAATATTTGCGTTTATTGAAAAACTTTCAGCGTTTGCGCCATTTGCAAAAGCTTTAACAATTTCAAATGGGGCGTCTTTAGATTCCAGTTTTAGAATGTCGCCATTTAGATTCAGCTTTGAATTTTTAATGTCGTAAACAATATCGGAAAGCTGTTTTGCGCTTAAGAGCGTTTTAGATTCCTTTGTGCTTAAATTTACATTCGCATTTGTTATTTTAAGAAGCTTGGTGTCTGTAAAAACGTCTAGAGAGCTTGCTAAAATTATGTCTGAATCTAGTTTTGTATTTGCAAAGAAGGCAAGCAAAGACCCTGCAGCGCTTAACTTTGCAGAGCTTTCTGCTCCGGAATTTTGAGCTTCCAGTATGAGTGTTAAATTGTCGCCTTTTTGAGGATTCAAATTCAAATTAGTTCTTAGCGTGCTTAATTTTCCATCAAAGCTGCCGGTTAAATACAGGCTGGGGGCCACGTTTCTAAGCAAAGTATTCTCAGAAACATAAAGCTTTGAAATTTGAAAGCTCAAAGGAGTAATTGTTTCAAGAAAAAGCTTTTCTTTGTTTTTTAAGAAAATGAATTTTCCATTTAATGCAGAAGCCTCCAGCTTTGCTTTGTCTTTTATGAAAGGATTTATAAAATCTACTGGCAGGCTTGGAATTTGAATGTGCAAAAGCTCTCCATCGGGAATGTCTTTTAAATTATCTAAGTCTAGCTTAAATGCAGAGGCATTTTTTAAATGAAGTATTTGGCTTTTGTTGACGCTTAAAAGAATTTCCGCATTTGCTATTGAAAGTTTTTTTTCTGACAACTCTGACGCAATTTCTGTCGACAAGGACGCTTCGTTTACAAAGTCGAACATCTCTGAATATTTTAGCAAAAATTTAAGATTAGGGTTTGTTTTGATTTCTGCCTTGAATGTCTGCAGTTCGCTAATGTCAGACTTTGCAAGAAGTTTGAGTTTTACATCGCTGATTGGCAGTTTGAACTTTGCATCCAAAAGGGCGTCAATTTTAAATGTAGGTGCATTTTTTAAGATTTTGGAAAGGTCTGAATTTTCAATATCTATTTTTGTGCTTGTATCAAATTTTTCTCCTGCAGCATCTATTTTGCCAGAAATTTGTACAATTTTTTTGCCTTGTTTTTCAAGGCTTGCTTTTAGGGAAGATGCGCCTCCTTCTGGAACAAATACAAGTTTCAGCTCTAAATTATCTTCGCCCAAATCTTGCATTTTTAAAAA
Organism: Opitutales bacterium; assembly: GCA_031547315.1. Classification (GTDB taxonomy): domain Bacteria; phylum Verrucomicrobiota; class Verrucomicrobiia; order Opitutales; family Intestinicryptomonadaceae; genus Intestinicryptomonas. Next base: position 11,126 of record JAVBSE010000173.1, on the reverse strand, counting down.
TGTTTTAAGATTCAAATTTGCAGATTTTACTTTTGCAATGTGTTCTGAATGAAAAGATTTAAGCTCAATATTTGTTTTAATTTTAGAGCCGTCAGGCAGCTTTACCAAAGTATCAAGATTTGCAAGCGCTATAGAAACAGACCAATTGGGAAGCTCTGCTTTACTATCTGTTTTTGCGCTTTTATCAGTATCTTCAGTTTTAGCTATGCCTGAACTATGGGCACTTTGTTTAAGAGTGTCTGTGCCGGCACTTGTTGGAATTTCTTTTACATTTTGAATTTCTGTTTTTGCTTCTTTTAATTCAAGCTCCAAAGCGTTTACATTAAATGAGGAAATTTCAACTGACTTTGAAAGCAGTGGCAGCAAAGAAAATTTTACCTCTGCGTCTTTTAAACTAACTAAAGTTTCTTCATTTAATTTAAGTTTTAAATCTTCAAGCAAAATTTTGCCAAAGCCAATTTTTACTTTTTTTACAGAGCTTTCCGGAAAGGTTTTTGCCAAGTAAGAATTAACGTAGCTTGTTTGTATTTTTGAATTTGTTGCAAAGGCCAAAACTATTGCGATTATTGCAAAGCAAATTAAAACAAAAACACATCCAAATTTTTTCTTTGATTTCATAATTTTTAAAATTTTATTGAATTGATTTTTCAAACACATCTCGCTTAGTAAATACCCTTAAGAGCAGACCTTCACGCAAGCCTACGTATTCTTCCAGCCAGATTTTTTCATCAAACTTACTTTTAAGAAGCACGTCAAAATTGCTGTCGAAAATTACAATAGTATATTCATTAAGATTATCAATGCTGCGAATTTCACGAACAATATTCATATCTGCATACCTAAAAAACTGCCAAGGCATTGGCCAAGGAGAGTTTAATGTTGCAATAAGCACCTTCATATCTGTGCCCACAATTTTGCTGCATTCTCTTACACGTCTTACAAGATTTTCTTCATCTTTTACTGTGTGAACATATAGGAAGGGATTGCGTGGGTCGCTGGTAAATTTTGCAGAGGCATTTAAAGAGAGTTTATACTGAAAATTTATAGTCAAAATCAGAAGGGCAACAGCAGCAATTTTAAGCAAAACTGTAAGCCAAATTTTTTTCGCTTTTACAAACAAAAGTTCGGAAACTCCATAGCCTGCAAGCACACAAAGCGCATAAATAACCGAAAGCAAAAGCCAAGGAGTTTTGTAAGATATGCAACTTAAAATTAGCAAATTAATCAGAGCATAAAGGCCGATATATTTAATAAAATCGTTCCTGCGAACAAAGGCGCTTATGCCACCAAAAATTGCAAATGCCAAAATTCCTATTTCGCCAAAGCGCATATAGTCAGATTTTTGCACGTAAAGAAGCTCGAAATAATAAAAGAAACTTTTAGAATGTGCAAGCGACACAGATTTTCCCCAAAAGTGTTGATAGTAAGTTGCAAAACCATCATAAAGCCCATGCCAATTTTTGCCAAATGAAGAATAGAAGCATGCGTAAATTGCAAAAGCAAAGGCAAAAAATAAGAAAAACATTTTTAAAAAATCTATTTTTTTTATCTTCTTAAATTTTTCTAAAATTTGATTTTCTTCATTTTTATTCTTAAGCAAAAATATTAAAAGCGCACTAAAAAATGCAGAGGCGAAAATAAAAACAGAAGTCTCTTTTGTTATCTGTAAAAAGCCAATAGCAAGCCCCAAAAAAGCAGCGTTAAGCAAATTAGGTTTTCGCAAAAAAATATAAAAACTTAATGCGCAAAAAAGAGAAAACAGAGCAAAGAAAACTTCTTGAACAAAATAAGTGGAATAAATTTGCGATAAGCTTGAAATGCTTAAGAATAAAACTCCAAAGCTTGCGCCTAAATATTTTTTAAAGGCATTTCTATTTTCATTTTCTTCCAGTTTATTTTTGTTTTTAGAATTTAAACCTGCAAGAAAAACCATTGCTGCACTGGCAAAAAAAATAGGAAGCAACGTGCGCCTTAAATCTTTTACGTCAAAACTGTTTACTTTGTCTTTTTGCAAAAATAGCAAGGGATAGTAATACAAAATGGGTCCATGCGGACCATTAGGATTATAGGCATATTTGCCTGCTGCAAAAAGTTCGTAAAAAGTATATGTTTGTTCTGCTTCGTCTGCATGAATTGTGCGATTGTTTAAATTATATTCTCTTGGCGCAAGCCCCAAGTATGCAAAGGCGCACGCCAAAAATATAAAAAAAACTTTCACAAAAATCTTCATTTAGACTCATCAAAAACTTTTTTTAATACAGATAAAAATTCTGCGGGAGGCTTAATAGGTATGCCAGAGCCGTTTACAAATGCGTGTTTTGTAAAGCCCTCGCAGAGTTTTGTTTGTCCGCAAAAAATTTCATAATCTATGCGAATTTTTACAGTTGGGCGTTCTTTGATTGTTGCGCGCACTGTTAAAATGTCATCAAAAAAAGCAGAGCGCTGATACCTTACGCCCACTTCTAAAACAGGCAAGTGATAGCCTGCTTTTGAAAGTTCTTTGTAAGGCTGGCCAAGCATATCAAGCATGTCTACTCTTGAAGCTTCAAACCACGCAAAGTAGTTGCCATGATAGGCTATGCCCATGCCATCAGTTTCTGCAAAGCGAACTTTAATTTTTGTTTCTGAAACTATCATTGCACTTCGTTTTGAATTACTTGCTCAAGAGTTTGCTTTTTGCGAATAAGCTTTACTGCGCCGTCTGCGCATAGCATTAGTTCAGGAGCTTCGGGGTAAGAGTTATAATTTTTTGTACACATTGCGCTGCCGTATGCGCCTGCGCCGCCTATTACCAAAAGGTCGCCAATTTCTGCTTTGTTTAGTTTGCGGGGCAGCAATCCTTCCGGGTCGTTAGGTGCAGGGGTAAGAATGTCGCCGCTTTCGCAGCAGTGGCCGGAGACTATGTAGTCTTTAGTTTCAGCGTTTTCGTTTTGTTGTACAACTGTCATTGGGTGCTGTGCGCCATAGATTGAGGGGCGCAGAAGCTCTGTCATGCCAGAGTCTAACTTTAAGAAAGTGTAGCCTGCGCTGCCTGTATCTACTATGTCTTGAATTTTTGAAATAAGCACTGCGCAGTTTGCAAGCAGAAATGTTCCGGGTTCAATTTCAAAGTGAAGTTTTCTGCCAGTTTCTTCTGCAAATTTTTTGACTTCTTCGGCAACAGGTTTGCCAACTTTTTGCAAGTCTGTAGAAATTTCAGAGCTCATTCTGCCAACTTTAAAGCCACCGCCCATATTTAGCGTATGAACGTCAGAGAATTTGCGCACTGTATCTAGGCTCATCTTTGCAACTTTTTGCCAAACAAGAGGGTCTGAACCAGAGCCTATATGAGTGTGTATTCTGATAATTTTAAGCTTATACTTTTTTGCAAGTTCCAAGATCTGCGGAATGTACTCAAACCAAATTCCAAAAGAAGAAGCAGGGCCGCCAACATTTGTTCTGTTAGTGCCGCCAGAGCCCAGACCGGGGTTAATGCGTACGCCCACTTCTTTGCCTTTAAGAGCCTTGCCAAAGCACTCTAGCTGATGCAAAGAGCAGGCGTTGAATTTCACGCCAAGAGCATCTAGCTCTGAAATATTTTCAGGCATTTGCTGGCTTGAAAGAGAAATGTTTTTTGCAGGCACGCCAGCAAGCATAGCACGTTTTACTTCGTAAGCGCTGGAAGCGTCTATGTGCAGCCCTAAATCTGTAAACAGCTTTAAAATAGCGGCATTTGAAGACGCCTTCATAGCGTATCTGGCGGTTAATCCAAATGCGTTTGGGAAATTTAAAACAGCTTTTGCCTGCGCAGAAAGTGCAGCTTCGCTATACACATAACTTGGTGTAGAAAACTCTGCAGCAACTTTTTTGACTTCTTGGGCGTTTATAATTTTTAGTTTTTCCAATTCCATAAAATAAAGAAAGATACTTTACACTATCGCTTAGCTTTGTCAATCGCTTCAATCACAGCTTCTTTTGTAAGTATTTCAGGCAAAATTATGGGCTTAGAGTTTTTGTCTTTTGGGTAGACTATGTTAAGCGGAACTCCGCTTCTGTTAAATTCTGCAAGTTTATTTGCAATTTTTGCGTTTCTGTTTGTCCAGTCTGCGTGCAAAAGAATTACATTATTTTTTTCAAAATAGTCTTTAATAAATTTTGTGTCCAAAACCACTTTTTTATTTGTAAGGCAGGTTGCGCACCAAGCTGCAGAAAAATCTACATAGACAATTTTGCCTTCGGCTTGCAGGGCGGATACACGTTCATCGCTCCAGCTATTTGCGTTTTCTTCAGAGGCGCTTTCTTTTTTAGAAGCGTTAAATGCAAAAAATATTGCCAGTATAAAAAATAAAAGTGCAAATATTTTTGCAAGAATTCTGGAAAATTTTGAGCGCAAGGGGCTTCCCCAATTTCTCAAAATGAAAAGACTTAAAAATACTAAAAAAATTGAAAACAGCAGATATGCAAGCCCGTCTGCGCCGCACTGTTTTGTAAATACCCAAAGCAGCCAAATAACTGTTAAAAAAAGCGGCAGGGCAAGTATGTTTTTGAGAGTTTCCATCCAAGCCCCAGGTTTTGGTAAAAGTTTTGCAAATACAGGTACTGCGCTTAATACAATGTAAGGAAGCGCCATCCCTAAGCCCATGGCAAAAAATATGCAAAAAATTTCTAAAATGCCAGAATCTGACGCAAGTGCAAAGCCCAGCGCAACACCCATAAATGGGGCAGTGCAAGGGCTTGCGGCAAGTACTGCAAGTACGCCCGCAGAAAAAGAGCCTTTGCCGCCTGCAAATTTGGCAGCAAGCCCGGCGCCAATTTCAAGATAACCCATGAGGGCTAAACCCAAAGTAAAAAATACTATAGCCAGCAAAGCCACAAATATTGGCTCTTGCAACTGAAAACCCCAGCCAAGCTGGAAACCAAAAGTTTTAAGCAAAGCCAAAGCGCCTCCAAGCGCAAGCAGGCTTAGGATAATGCCAAGGCAGTAGTACAAAGAATTTTTAATCGCAAGTTTGCGAGACTCATTTGCATCTTTTGCAAAAGATAAAATTTTTAAAGCAATAACAGGAAAAACGCAGGGCATTAAATTTAAAATCATGCCGCCCAAAAATGCCCCAAGTATCATCAGCAAAAGTTTAGACCCAGCGTTTGTGTCTTTTGCAAAGCTTGCTTTTGTGGCGATTTCAAAACTTGCCTTGCTTTCGGCAGGAATGCAGCTTGTGTTGCATAATAGGTAAGAAAGTTCTATCTCAAATTTTGTGCTGCCTTCTTCAAGCTTGGGAGCAGGCAGAATTTTTGCCAAAATATTAAATTGATTTTTATAGACCAGACTTTCTGCGCCATCATAATTTTCTTTTATAGGTGCGTCCCAAGAAGTATCTAGCAGTTTGTAGCCCTCAGGGAGTTTTAGTTTGAGCTCTGTGGGCAGCCCAAGTTTGCTTTCATTTTTAGAGTAAATGTGGGAATCTTTGGGAATTTTTACCAAGATATTAAGCTCGAAAGGCTCTCTGGCGCTAAGTTCCAGAGTTTTAGAGCTGGGAAAAAGTTTTAAATCTTCGCCAAAAGAGAGGCTGAAGGCTAAAAATAAGAAAAATAAAAAAAAGCGTTTCATAGCACTTTAATAGTCATACGTTGTTGACAAATCGTCAAACAATTAAAATTATGAAGTCAGACAAATTTAATTATTGGACTTTCAAAATAGGAATTAAAAAAATGGCAGGCTTCATACAAGGTTTATTATCTAACGACATTGGTATAGACTTGGGAACGGCAAATACGCTTGTGTACGCAAAAGACAGAGGCGTTATTATGAGCGAACCAAGCGTTGTGGCAGTCTATAATCACACTAAAAAAGTTAGGGCTGTAGGTAACGAAGCTAAGCAAATGCTTGGCAGAACCCCTGGCAATATTACTGCGCTGCGCCCAATGAAAGAAGGCGTTATTGCAGATTTTGAAATCACAGAAGCAATGCTGCGCTATTTTATCGGCAAGGCAAATACGCATTTAAAATTTAGCGCTCCAAGAGTTGTGGTTGCTGTGCCTTCAGGCATTACAGAAGTTGAACGCAGGGCGGTTAAAGAATCTGCAATACGTGCTGGTGCAAGGCTTGTGTATCTTTTAGACGAACCTCTTGCTGCTGCAATTGGTGTTGGTCTGCCTGTTTTTGACCCTACTGCAAGTATGATAGTAGACATAGGCGGCGGCACAACAGAAGTTGCCATTATTTCTTTGGCAGGCGTTGTTTACGCAAAAAGCGTGCGTGTTGGCGGCGATAAGATAGACGAAGAAATTATCCAATACATGAAGCGTGCCTATAACCTCATGATAGGTGAGCGCACAGCAGAAGAAATCAAAATAAAAGTTGGCTCTGCATTTAAGCTAAAAGAAGAACTAAGCATGGAAGTTAAGGGCCGCGACTCTGTTGCAGGCCTCCCTAAAACGCTGACAGTTACTTCTCAGGAAATAAGAGAAGCATTGGATGGCACTTTCAATAAGATTACAGATGTAATTTGCGAAGCCTTAGAGCATTGCCCACCAGAACTTAGTGCCGACTTGGTCGACAAAGGCATTGTTTTGGCAGGCGGCGGCGCTTTAATCAGAAATCTTAACCTAAGAATTACAGACAGAACTCTTATTCCTTGTTTTGTTGCAGAAAATGCATTGCGTGCTGTGGCAAATGGCACCGGCGAAGTCTTGCAAGATTTTGCTTGGTGGGCAAATGAGAATGCTTAAAGCTTGAAATCTTGTGGGGCACAAAAAAACTGCATACGCTAATCTTGGCATATTTATTGCGATTGTTTGCGTGTGCTTGTTTACCCCGTCTTTCATAAAAAAAATTGCCTCAGGAATTTTTGAAGAATTTAATGCGCCCATTGATTATTTTTCTTCTCAGTTAAAAGATTTGCAGTCTTACTGGGTTATGGATGTGGCTTCAAAAAATCAGCTTATAGAAGCTGGTGTAGCACTTTCCAGACTAAATGCAAGAAACGAGCTTATGCGCATAGAATATCTTGCAATGGAAGAAAAACTAAAACGTTGTGAAGAACTTTTAAATCTGCCCTCATTCCCCGAATACAAGGGCGAAATTGCCAGAGTTGCCAGCAGAGACTTAAGCGCTTGGTGGCAGCGCATTACAATACGCAAGGGCTCTTTTCATGGCATAAAGAAGGGTTCTGCTGTAATTTACAGCAAGGGCGTTGTTGGCAGGGTGGTTGATGTGAATTTGTACACAAGCGTTGTAGAGCTTGTAAGTTCCAGAGACTTTCGTATGGCATGCCATTTTGAAGGAGACTTGCGCCCCGTTGTTTATCAGGGCGTGGGGGCTGCTTCTTTTCATGCAGGGATGGGCGAGGTTACGGCGGTCCCAACAGATTTTACGGCAAGTTTGGCGTCGCCAAAAAAGCTTTTAACTTCAAGCTTGGCAGGGACTTTTCCTGACGGGCTTGTGGTGGGTTACGTTACAGAATTTAATTTAGAACCAGACCAAATTTTTAAGTCTGCAAGGGTGCATTTAAGCACAGATTTATCTGCCCTTACAGAGGTTTTGGTTCTTATAAAAATTGAAGGCGCAGCAGAAAAATGACACTGTTTAAGGATTTCGACATGCGTTTTCCTGTCATTTTTTTAATGACTTGCTGTGTGTTTTTTCTTTTGTATTGCACAAAAAATGCAGTGGCTGGCTTGGGTGTTTATTTGTTTTGTCCTGCGCTGCTTTTAATTGTCCCCTCATTATTTTTGAATTTAAGAGACTTGCTTATAGTGGTTATTTTTTTTGGATTTTTGTTTGAGGTTGCTTTGCCTGTAAATACAGGTTTTTTACCTTTGGCCTTTGCAGTTTTTTCATTTTTAATTTATAGGTCTAGGCGAAAATTCAGAAATTTAGATCCTTTGGGCATAATATCTTTGACTGTTTTGCTGAATCTTGCGCTCTATCTTTTTTGCGTATTTTTTCTTTTCCCCAAAGGCATAGAAAACTCGCTTGCATATTGGCTTAGGGTTCTTGTGGATGGGCTTTTATCTTTAATTTATGCGGCAATTTTGTCTTTGGTGGTTTTAAATTTTTGCAGGTCCATATTCTATTTGATGGGCGAAAACCTAAATATAAAAGAGGACTAGTTTATGCCCGATACTGTCGAGACATACAGCGAGACCAATACTCGAATATTTATTTTCTACTACATATTTGCCTTTATGTTTTTGGTCTTGCTATTGGCGTTGGGTTACAGGCAAATTTATCTTTACGACAAATACTCAAAAGCAGGCGAAAGGCAGACTTTGCGCAGGCTAATCAAACCCGGCGCAAGGGGCGATATTTACGACAGAAACGGAAAAATACTGGTAGGCAATGTTCCTGTGTTTTCCGCAGTTATTTATACTTACGATATTAAGCTGGAATTTTATAACGAGTATATGCGCATTAAGCGTGAAAAAATTTCAAAAAAGGAAAAAATTATTCCGCATGAGATTAGCCCCAAGGCTCGTGAAAATGTCATTCAAAGGCACATGGATGAGATAAATAAAATTCTGGGTACAAATTATGAGTTCGATACAAAAAAGTTTAATAAGAATTACTCCAGAACGCTTTTGCCAATTCCTTTAATAAGCAATCTTACGCAAAGAGAGCACGCTATTTTGTCGGAACGCCTCAGCGTGAATTCTTCTGTTAAAATTGTGATGGACACAGCAAGATATTATCCTTACAAGTGGGCTGCAGCGCAGACTTTGGGCTATGTGCTTTCCGGGTTTGAGAGGATAGAAGAAGATGCTCCCGGCGAAGGTTTAATGACATTTACTTTAAAGGGCAAAATAGGGCAAACAGGAATAGAGGGCGCTTTTGAAGATTATTTGGCAGGCAAAACAGGTATAGATATTTGGGTTGTGGATATAAATTCAGACAGGTTTGAAAATATTACAAGTATGAAATCTAAAAAAGGCGGCAACATATATTCTTCTATCGATATAGATTTGCAGCTTGTTGCAGAAGAAGCCTTGGGAGATCGTAAGGGAGCAGTTGTCGCTCTTGACGTAGAAAGCGGCGAGGTTCTTGTCATGGCAAGCAGGCCAAGTTACGACCTAAATTCTTCTAATCCAAGATTTAGCTTTGAAGACTTTGAAGAAATTAAAAATAGCGGAGCTCTTTATAATAAGGCTACGCGCGGGCATTATCCGCCGGGGTCAACATTTAAACTTATAACAGCAATTGCGGGTTTAGAGTCTGGGGCAATTACTTTAGATACGGTTTCGCATTGTACAGGCAGTTTTATGTTGGGCAACAGGGCGCTTCCTTGCAACAGCAGATGGGGCCATGGCTATGTAAATTTGTGTGATGCCATTGCGCAAAGCTGCAATGTTTTCTTTTATGAAAACGGTCTAAAAACAGGTGTCGAAAATTTAAGCAATACTGCAAAACTTTTTGGTTTAGACTCTAAATCCGGAATAGAAATTGGCGACTTGGGCTCTAGCTCAATAGTTCCGACACCCGCCTTTAAAAAGAAAAGAGAATACGGCCCTTGGGTAAGCGGAGATACCACAAATATGGCAATCGGGCAGGGGCTTTTGCAGCAAACTCCGCTTCAGATGGCGTGCTTTGTTGCAAGTTTGGCTCGTAAAGAAACCAGAACAAGACCTTCAATTATTCATGATTCCACAAAAGAACTTGGGCTTGCATATCATGATGCGCAAAAACTTAATATTTCTGATGAAAATTACGCAGCCATAATAAAGGGGATGGAAGATGCAGTCTTAAAGGGCACTGCAAAAAGGGCGGCAGTAAATGGCATTCGCATTGCCGCAAAAACGGGAACAGCTCAGGTTCCGGTTCATGGTCAAACTTTAAATTTGGCTTGGACTGTGGCATTTGCCCCTGTAGAAAATCCTAAAATTGCAATTGCTGTCATGGTTGAAGGCGAAGAAATTGGCGACGTAGGCGGAGGCAAAACTGCAGGCCCTGTGGTGCAGAAGGTTTTTGAAAAATATTTTGAAGCCCTTAAAAAACAGTAAGTTAAACCGATTTTCATTTTTTATTTTATTGTTGTAAAAAAAGTTCAATTACTTAGGTTTAGGCAATAATTAGAAAATAACTAAAAAAATTATGTGCGGAATTATAGGCTATATTGGTAAAAAAGAAGCAAGTCCTATCCTTATTGAGGGTATGAAACGTATGGAGTATCGTGGTTACGATTCTGCCGGTCTTGCTTTAATAAATGCAAAGGGCAAAACAGACGTCAGAAAACGCACAGGTCGTGTTTCTGTTGTTGCCGCAGAGGTAGAGGCAGATAAATTTTCGGCTCATGTAGGCATTGGCCATACACGTTGGGCAACACATGGCGGCGTTACAGACGCAAATGCCCATCCGCATACGTCTTCTTGCGGCAAATTTATAATGGTGCATAATGGCATTATTGAAAATTATGAAAATATGCGCTCTTTTCTTAAGACAAAGGGTTATACTTTTAAGTCAGAGACAGACTCTGAAGCTTTGGTGAATCTTATTGCCTACCACTACGATAATCGCACAAACGATTTTGAAGATTGCGACAGATTTTTAGAAGCAGTGCGCAAGGCCTTGCTTCATGTTGAAGGCACTTACGGCATTGCTGTTATCAGCCCGCTTTTCCCTAAAGAAATTGTTGTGGCCCGCAAGGGTTCTCCGCTTATTATTGGCATAGGCAAAGATGAATATTTGGTTGCTTCAGACGTTTTGGGCTTTGGCGGCAAGGCTGGCAATGTTATTTATTTGGAAGACGGCCAGATAGCAAGAGTTACTGAAGAATCTTGCGATATTATGACAATTGGCCGCCAGCAAATAGAGTGCGTTATCAAAGAGATAGATTGGGAGCTTGAAACTGCAGAGCTTGAAGGTTATGAGCACTTTATGATTAAAGAGATTTTCGAGCAGCGCAAGTCTATCGAAAACGCTATCAGAGGCAGACTTTCAGACGACAATTCAACTGCGGTTTTAAGCGGCTTAAATGCAAGTCCTGCAGAGCTGCGTCAGGTGGACAGAATCTTGTTTTGCGCTTGCGGAACAGCATGGCACGCTTGCTTGGTTGCAGAATATTTAATAGAAAAATATGCAAGAATCCCTGTTGAGGTAGAATACGCCAGCGAGTTTCGTTATCGCAATCCGCCTTTAGACAAGAACACTCTTG
>JAVBSE010000095.1:0-11989 GCA_031547315.1 Opitutales bacterium | reverse complement strand
AAAATTGCACCTAGGCAATTATATCGGCGCAGTGCGTCAGTGGGTGGAAATGCAGTCAGAAAACGAATGCTACTTTGGCATTGTGGATATGCACGCTATTACTATGCCTTATGTGCCTGCTAATTTAAGACAAAATTCTTATATGTGTGCAGCGCAATATTTGGCCTGCGGTTTGGATCCTGAAAAGTGCAATCTTTTCTTGCAGTCTAGCGTTATAGGGCATACAGAACTTGCTTGGATTTTGGGCTGCCTTTGCCCTTTAGGCCAACTTGAGCGTATGACTCAGTTTAAAGACAAGGCAAAAAAATGCGCAGAAGGCGTTGATGTTAGCATCGGGGCGGGGCTTCTTTATTACCCTGTATTGATGGCTGCCGACATTCTTATTTATAATGCAGATATTGTGCCTGTGGGCGAAGACCAGCGTCAGCATATGGAGCTTGCAAGAGACCTTGCTATTAAATTTAACAACACATATTCGCCAACCTTCAATGTTCCTGAGGCTTATATTCCCAAGTCTGGCGCACGTATTATGAGTTTGCAAAGTCCTGAGTCTAAGATGTCTAAGTCAGACGCAAATTCTTTGGGTACGCTTTACATTGTAGATACGCCTGATGTGCTTAGAAAAAAGGTGATGTCTGCAGTAACTGACTCTGGCTCTGAGGTAAAATTTGCCGAAGACAAAAAGGGAGTTTCAAATCTGCTTAGCATATTTTCTGCTGTTACAAACAAAACTATTTCTGACATTGAAAACGAATTTGTGGGCAAGCAGTACGGAGACTTTAAAAAAGCTTTGGCAGACGCAGTTATTGCAAGGTTAGACCCTGTAAGGCTGCGCTATGAAAAACTTATGGGAGACAAAACCTATCTTGAATCTGTGCTCAAAAAAGGTTCTGAAGCTGCGCAAAAGCGTGCTTTTAAGCTGATGAGCAAAGTGAATCGCAAGGTAGGCTATTTGGACTGCAATTCAAAATAACAAAATAAGAAGGACAAATTATATGCAAAAAAAGATACCACTATGGCCCTTATATTTGGCAGACATACTTATCTTGGTTTGCGTTGGCCTTATTGTTTTGCCAAATATTATTTTAAAAGAGCCCTTGGGTGATTTACAGTCTGCGTTTTTGCTGATTGCAGTTTTATTTGCAAGTTTGCTTGTTCTTTTGCCTTACGTTTTAAATTACAAGCTAGAGCTTCAGTTGGAAAAAGATTCTGCAAAATATGATTATGCCAAACTGGCAGGCGCTTTAGATGTGCTTGCTTCAGACATTCGCTCTTTGCGCACTAATTTGGCTGTGCAGTCAGAAAAAGAAGAAAATTTTGAACTGGCTGTAAAAAATTCTTTTGAAAAAGTTAAAGAAGAATTTAAAAATACAAAAACTGAAGTCTATAATGATGACGACTTGCGCCAGTCTATCTTTGCTCTTCAGGCAACGTTAAATGAAGTTTTAGACAGCTTGGGAGAGTCTGACCCTGCATTAGAGGGCATTCAAGATCAGCTAAAATCCTTGGACAGTTTTACAAATCAGCTAAAAATAGATTTTGATGAATTTAAAAACAGTCTGGAAATTGTAGAGCAGTACGTTGAAGAAGATGCAGATGAAGAATCTGATGATATAAAAGAAGATGAAGCACAAGAAAGCTCTGCAAATGAAGAGAATCAATTTTTTGGCGGCGCAGAAGACATCAGAGCCGCAGAAAATTTTGAAGAGCTGGCTGAAGAAGAAATGCAAGAAGCCCTTGAAGAGGCAGAAGAAGATACCAAAGAGGAAGAAGAACAAGAGGCTGAAAATTTTGATGAAGATTCAGAAGAAGAAAGAGCGCAAGAGGGCATAGAATCTGAAGAATTTTACAATGATAATTTGGCAGAAAATTCTGAAGATGATGAAGCCTATTTAGACGCTTCAGACGGGCAGGGCATAGAAAGCTCTGACGAAATTCCAGAGCCTGAATTTGCAGAAAATACAGAAGAAAATTTTGCCGCCGAAGAAAAATCTGCATACGCAAAAAATTGGGCGGGTCTTATAGACAAAGCCTTGCAGAACTCTCAGACAGATTCCACAAAAGACTTAGTTTCAAGAATGGCAGGCGCAAAGGGCGAAGCTGCTCCTGAGCAAGCTGCTCTTTTTGGCGCAGATGAAATTCCTGAGCATGAAAAACCAAAAGCTGCAAAGCGCGGCGAAACTGCTGTGATTGTAAATGCTTTTATAGGACTTGGAAATAAGCCCTATATTAGGGGCAACTGCGCAGGCCTTTCTTGGGATAAAGGCGTGGCGCTTGAAATGCTTGAAATAGGCAAATGGCAGTGGAAGTGCCAAGATTTGAATGCACAAAAAATTGAATTTACAATTTTGTTAAATGATGAAACTCCTTCAAATTTAGGGGCGCTCATTTTGAATGCAGATGAAACCTTAGAACTGAATCCTCAATTTTAAAAATATGTTAAGTGTAAGAATAATTCCGTGTTTAGACGTTCGTGACGGGCGTGTGGTTAAGGGCGTAAATTTTGTCAATTTAATTGACGCTGGCGATCCTGTTGAGCAGGCAAAAGCTTATGAAAAGCAGGGTGCCGACGAGCTTGTCTTTCTAGACATTACTGCAACAACAGATGGCAGAGGAATTATGAGAGAAGTTGTAGAACGCACTGCTTCTGCCTGTTTTATGCCTTTAACAGTTGGCGGCGGCTTACGCACTTTAGAAGATATCAGAGATATGCTTAATGCAGGCGCAGATAAAGTTTCTTTAAATACTGCGGCAATTGAAAATCCTGATTTAATTTCTGCAGCTTCTGCAAAATTTGGCAATCAGTGTATAGTTGCCGCTATTGACGCAAAAAAAGAGGGGCACAACAAGTGGCGTGTATATACTCATGGCGGGCGCAAGGCTACAAAGCTTGATGTTATAGATTGGGCAAAAGAAGTTGAAGCAAGAGGCGCCGGCGAAATTCTGCTTACATCTATGGACTGTGATGGCGTTAAAGACGGCTACGATATTCAGCTTACAAGAGCTGTCAGTGAAGCTGTGCAAATTCCTGTAATTGCTTCAGGCGGCGCAGGCAATCTTAAGCACATGGTAGAGGCTGTAACTTTGGGTAAGGCAAGCGCAGTGCTTGCTGCTTCTGTGTTTCACTTTGGCGAGCTTTCTATTAAAGACGTCAAAGATGCAATGGAAAAATCTGATATCAACGTTAGAAGGTAATGAGCTGGTCTGTTAAAGATTCCGAAAAACTTTACGGAATAAAAGATTGGGGAATGGGGCACTTTTCTGTTTCTTCAAAGGGGACAATGTGCGTGCATCCTTTGGGTGACGACAGGGCTATAGACTTAATTGAAGTCATAAACGAAGCAAAGTCTATGGGGCTTAAGCCGCCTTTAACAATCAGAGCGCAAGACCTTTTGCATGCAAGAGTTGCCCGCCTTAATAACGCCTTTAAAACTTCTATCGCAGAAGAAGATTACGAGGGCAAATACAGGGGCGTTTTTCCAATCAAAACAAATCAGATGCGTGAAGTTGTTGAAGAAATTTTAGACGAAGGCATAAAGTTTGATTACGGAATTGAAGCAGGCAGCAAGGCGGAACTTCTTATTGCAATTGCCATGCACGAGGGAGGAGACTCTCTTTTAATCTGCAATGGTTACAAAGATTTAGAGTATATGCAGCTTGCGCTTAATGCTACTAAGCTTGGCAAAAAAGTTTTCATAGTTATGGAACAGCTTTCGGAAGTTGACGAGCTTATTAAACTTGTCAAAAAAGAAGGCGTAAAGCCGCTTATCGGAATTCGTGTGAAACTTGGAATTTCCGGTGAAGGCATGTGGGCTTCTTCTGTTGGAGAGAACGCAAAGTTTGGTCTTTTTCCTACAGAAATTTTACAGGCACTTTCTAAATTTAAACGTGCAGGTTTGAAAGATTATGTTAAGCTGATTCATTTTCATGTTGGCTCTCAGGTGCCAAATATTGCAACAATTAAAAATGCAGTTGCAGAGGCCAGCAGATATTATTGCGAATTCCGCAGAATGGGCTTTCCTGTCGAGTATCTTGATTGCGGCGGCGGGCTTGGCGTAGACTACGATGGCTCTAGGTCTAATTACGATTCTTCAACAAATTATTCTTTAGAAGAATACGCAAGAGCGATAGTCTATGGCATAAAAACTGTTTGCGATGGCGCAAACGTTCCGCACCCAAATATTGTTACAGAAAGCGGGCGTGCAGTTGTTGCGCCTCATTCAATTTTGGTTTTGGAAGTTTTTGACAGCATAGAAAAAACGCCTGAAAAAAACTTGAGTATCAAGAAAAATTCTCCGCAAGTTATCAAAGATTTGTATCATATTTTGGATGAGAAAAAAACATACTCTTCCAGCCTTGAAAGATTTTTAGACGCAAGTGCACTCAAGCAAGAAGCGCATACGCTTTTTACTCATGGCATAATCAAATTGGAAGATAGGGCGCTTTCTGAAAATCTATTTTGGTCTATTTGCAGAGACATTAAAAAAGATATTTCTGACAAGCCAAAAGTTCCTGAAGATTTAGAGAAATTAGAAGAAGTTTTGGCGGCGCAGTATATCTGCAATTTTTCTGTATTTCAGTCTTTGTTAGACCACTGGGCGCTAAAGCAGCTTTTCCCAATTGTGCCGCTGCAAAGGCTTGATGAACGCCCCGATGTTAATACAACAATTGTTGACATTACTTGCGACTCTGACGGCAAAATCAATAAATTTATTGACGCCGAAGACGAAAAAGAAACTCTGCCTCTGCACCACCTAAAAAAGAATGAAACCTACTACATAGGCGTTTTCTTAGTTGGCGCATATCAAGATATTATGGGCGACCAGCACAACCTTTTTGGACGTGTCGACGAAGTTCACGTTTTCTTAGAAGACGACGAAGAAGATGGTTTCTACGTAGAAGAAGCAATTGATGGTTCTGAAATTTCAGAAGTGCTCCCGCAGATACAGTATAAAGACGATATTTTGGGGCGCTTGATGAAACGTAAAGTTGATGCTGCAATTAAGTCAGACATTATTAAGCCACGTGAAGGCGTAAAGATGCTTTCGCACTATAATAAGATACTTAAGGGTTCGTCCTACCTAAAGTAGGTCATTCTTCTGAAATTAGAGCTGATGCTCCGGGATCAAAAAGCCCTCCACAGGTCATGTACCATTTGTACACTTCCTGCGTAGGGCTTTTTGCTGTCCTCGCCTGAGCTCTAATTTGAGAAGAATGATTTAAGTAGAGTCTATGTATTACAAATAAATTAAATCTGCATGAGTAAATTTATTTTTTTCTTAAAAACTTTAAAATTTTTTAGAAAGAATCTTGACTTTTAAAAAAATAATGTGATGATTAAGTTTTTAATTAAATTGAGAAATCAATTATTTAAAAGATTTTTGCGGGCGTAGCTCAATTGGCTAGAGCGCGACCTTGCCAAGGTCGAGGTTGTGAGTTCGAGCCTCATCGCCCGCTTAAGAAATTTACGCAAAAACAAAATAAACGCTTTCAATTAGGAAGCGTTTTTTTGTGCACTGATTTGGAGATTTGCAAAAAAAATAACAAGAGCCTAAATCTGAAGTTTTGAATTAGTGTTTATTAGCCACAAATATACGCAGATCGGCACAGATGACTTTTATTAATATTTTCTTTCTTTAAATCTTTTTATTTTATCTGTGTACATCTGGGGACAAATTAAATATCTTCTTTAAAAGCTTTATTTTAAAGGAATTTATAACTGTACTACACCCCCTAAAATATTTTGAACTTCTGCTTGTCATATTTAAAATTTTTTGCACAATCCATAGAACAGTTAAGAATATCACTTATCAATTACAGTTATGACAGAAATTTTAAAAGATTTGGTAGGACCTCTAAAGTCCTCTCATTTGCCTAAGTCTAAGTTCATTGAGAACTATTTTATAGACCTAATAAATGAGGGCGTATTAAAAAAAGGAATGAAACTTCCTTCTATTAACGAACTTGCCAACAAGTGCAAAATTGCACGCGAAACAGTTGTAAAGTCTTACAATCTTTTGAAAACAAAAGGTTTGATAGAATCCAGGCACGGCAAAGGTTTTATTGTTGTTAAGTCCAGATATAAGAAGGTAATAAATGTATTTGTGCTGCTTGATGTTATGAGCAATGCCTATAAAGAACAGCTTGTGCGTGGCATTAACGACAATCTTGGCGGCAGGGTAAATATTACTTATCATGCGCATCGCTATAATCCTGAAACATTTATTCATACAATAGAAGATGCAATAGGGCGTTACGAATACTATGTTGTATTCCCTATGAGAGACAAAACTACCTATAGTACAGTTTTAAAGCTTCCTCAAAAACGTTTAATGCTTTTAGACATTCCTGCAGATATAAAAGAGTCTGAATCTGCATATATCTATCAGAATTCAGACGTTAATTTCCGCAAAGCGCTTTACGATGCGCTGCCATTCATTGGCAAATATAAAAAGTTCTACATGGTATTTAATCCCAAGAGCTTTCACCCTGTTGAGCGTATCGCTGCCTTTGAAAAATTCTGCAAAGAAAACAATTTGTCTGCAGAAATTTTAAGCGATGTAGATGAAAACCTCGTACGCAAAGGAACTTTCTTGATGCTTATGGACGACGTCCACCTTGTAAAACTTCTTCTGACTGCAAAAGAAAAACAGATCAAAGTGAAAGAAGATTTTGGCGTTATAACCTATGACGATACTCCTATAAAACAGGTTGTTGCAGATGGCGTTGCTACAATTTCCATAGACTTTAAAAACCTTGGAAAGCTTGTTGCAGAGCAGCTTTTAAACTGGACTCCGGAGCTTAAAATCATCATACCTTCAATATTTACAAGGCGTAGTACAGTTTAAAAAAAAAATTGCTAAACAATAAGCAAAAAAGCGCAAACTTTGTTTG
This sequence comes from Opitutales bacterium, assembly GCA_031547315.1. Classification (GTDB taxonomy): domain Bacteria; phylum Verrucomicrobiota; class Verrucomicrobiia; order Opitutales; family Intestinicryptomonadaceae; genus Intestinicryptomonas. The sequence continues at coordinate 5,095 of JAVBSE010000095.1, read as the reverse complement.
CGCTTTTTTTGTTCAAATTTTGAGATTCCAATTAGACTATTTTCCCTTTGAGAGTTTGGAGTCTATTATTTTGAAGTATTCGCTCCAAGATTTGTCTGCTTCAAAATTTTCGTATTCTTCTCTTTTTAGTTTATCGCTAACAATTTTATGAGAAATTACGTTCGGGAAAATTTCTTTGATATAGGCTAATTCCATATCGAACACGCAAGGTTCTTTGATTGTGGTTTCTGTTACAAATTTATCTGCGCTATAGCAAACAACGCCTGTATCAGAAATTTTTGAAGGCGCATCTTTGCTTTCAATTTTCATAGTTCCGGAGACTTCGTGAACTGTGCCAATATCTAGAACATTACTGCCGCATAGACCTACATTAAAGAATTTTACTCCTGAAGTTCTAAAATAGTATTTTGAAAGAGTATCTTTAACAAGTTTGCCGCCAACGCCTGTAATTATTACAACTATGCCATCATCATTAAAGTATGTGCAGTCGTTTAGTTTTTTGAGTTTATATTCATTAATTATGTATTTTGCCTCAATTGGCATTGCTATAATAAATACATCGCTTGCATTAAGTGTATGGGCAAAGTCTCCACTTATGGCTTTGCTTACATACATAGAATCTATTGCGATTTTCTTATCGGAAACTTGTTCTTGTGTCTGACAAGATGTAAAAGTAAACGCACTAGAAACAAGAAGAACTAGTAGTATTAAGAGTTTAGATAATTTTAGTTTCATATTTTTTATTTTTTAAGTTAAATTTGTTATTCGTACCTGCATTTACCAGTGAGTATCTCAATATCTAGGCGCAAAATTAAGGTTTTATGTTTTGAAGCTTCAATATATTTTTGCGCTTCTTCCAGAAAATCTGGCGAATATTTTTTTGCAATAAGCATAAGTGCATTAGTGCATTCTGTCTCATCTTCACAAACTGAAATCTTACCTTCTGCGATTGCACTTTCAAAGGCAGTGCTGAATTTTTTAGGCAAAAGTTTTACCTTATCTATTACACAAAAGCTTGCGTAAGGATTAGTTTTGATAGCCTCTAGTTTGCGGCCTTCTTTTGCGCAGTGAAAGTAAATGGAATTTCCTTCTAAGGCAAAATTCATAGGCACGCCATAGCCTTTATTGGCGTCTGCTAAAGATAAAATGCCTTCTTTTGCATTTTTAAGAAGCTCAAGGGTTTTGTCTTGAGGCATTTGCTTTTCTGTGCGTCTTAATTTGCCTTCTTGCATAGTTTTACTTTTTTGCATTGCTGCGTTTGCGAATTGAAGCAAAAAGAATTTGCTGAATATAGCCTGCGTGTTTGCCCCATTTTTTTGCAGCAAAGGCTCTTGTTTCTTTTGGATTTTCAAGACTATAAAGTTCTGACATCACTTTTGATATCCAAGTATCTACAGGGAAGGCCTCAAACTTTGCTGCGCCAAAAAGCAGTATACAGTCTGCAACTTTTTCTCCCACGCCGCTTAGTGTGAGCAGATATTTTTTTGCATCTGCGTAAGGAAGGGTTCTGAGCGAATTTGGGTCGAATTTATCTGTCAAAATTTTTTGAGCAGTCTGTTTTAAGTACTTTGCTCTAAAGCCTAATTTACAGGCTTTGAGTATTGCATCGTCTGCGTTCGCAATTTGTTGGAATGTGGGGAGGGCGTAGAAATTGTCGTGAACTTTGTCGCCCAAATTTTCTGACAAAAGTTTAATGCACTGTTTAATTTGCACTATGCGTTTGCTTGAAGAGCATATAAAAGAAATTATCGCTGTGCTGCTATCTTGCTTAAGTATGCGTAAAGTCGGAAAGTCCTCAGCCGCAAGTTTTATATGTTTGTCTGTTTGAGGCTTTGTGATTTCCAGATAGTTTCTGTTTGCATCAATATATTCTAAGAGGAGTTTTTCAGAAGCTGCAATATCTGCTCCATCTAAAAATGCGGCGCAAATTTTGCCATCTGCATTTAAGCAGAGTTTTGCAGGCGTTTTACTAAATATGCCTTCTACTGAATCATCAGAATTTCTGTACCAGCTAAAGGCTTGGCCGCCATCAAAGGTCTCCAAAAAATCTGAAAGTGTAAATAGAGGAGAACCTTTTAGAGGCCTAGTTTTGCTCCAAAGCTTCGCCATCTTTTATGCTCCAAAGCCAAGATTGTTTCTGAGTGATAACTTTTCCTGTTGGCGATTTGATTATTACTTTCCAGGCATTTACTTTTTCTTTTGAGCCTGTCCAGTCTGTGCCTGTTATGCCAAGTTTTATCTCGCGAAGGACTGATTCTGTTTCTGGAATAATAAATGTGTATTTGCGCACCTTTGATCTTTTATTTGAATCCACATAAAGTTCTATCTGGCTTGCCATCAAAATTTCTTTAGGGCCCCAGTCTATCATAATAAAGCAGTAAATGCCTTCACGAGAGTCGGCTTGTGTGCGCAAAGTAAGGTGGCCATATGTATGTTCTTTGCCTGTTAGCGCCTCTCCTACAGAGCGTGTTTGCCAGTCTTCAAAGTATTTAAAACTTACTTGAGAAATCTCTACATTGGAATTTCTGTCCATCCCGATAACTTCGCCTTTTGAAGTATCTGGGTTAACAGTGTAATCTGAAGTGCAGGCACACAGAGCAAGGCTTAAAAGCAAGGTGCAGATTTTTGAGAAAATTCGCATAAATATTTTGTCGTTTAAATTGTAAAAATGAGCTTATTTTATCTGCTTAGATTTTAAGCAAAACAGCATTTTATCTTTTGAAAGTTCTGGCAGTATTTCCCTCCATTAGCAACAATATTTTAAGCCCAAAAAAAAGATAATATTTACTTTGCAAAAATCTGAGAGTTTGTAATACTTCAGAGCCAATTTTAAGTAATGTCAGATAATAAAACATCTAAGAAAATATCAGATTTAGCCAAGGTGCAAAATTTGCGTCATGTTGCGCTTATTATGGACGGCAATGGCAGGTGGGCCGCAGCCAGAAAAATGCCCAGAGTTTTTGGCCATAAAAAAGGAGGCGAGGCAGTAAGAAAAATCTGCAATTATGCCGCTAAAATAGGACTGGAATATCTTACTTTGTATGCATTTTCTTCTGAAAATTGGGACAGACCAAAGGCAGAAGTGGACGCTTTAATGAATCTTTTGCTTAAAGCCATAAAAAAATATGGCAAAGACTTTGTTAAAAACGAAATGCGCTTTATGACAATAGGCAATATTGAAGTTTTGCCAAAAAATTGCCAAGACGCAATTTCTGAACTAAAAGAAAAAACAAAAAATTTTACAAAAACCACAATAGTTTTGGCACTCAATTATGGCTCAAGGGACGAGCTTGTAAGAGCAACAAGTTTTCTACTAAATTCAGGTATTAAAAAAGTGCAGTGGACAGACATTGCAAATGCGCTTGATACTGCAAAAATACCTGACCCAGACCTTTTAATACGCACATCGGGGGAGCTTAGAATCAGCAATTATCTTTTGCTGCAAGCAGCTTATGCAGAGCTTTATTTTACAGACGTGCTTTGGCCGGATTTTAGTGAAGCAGAATTTCAGAAGGCTTTAGACGAATATTCAAAACGTGAACGCCGCTACGGAAAAACATCAGAACAAATAAAAAATGATTAAACGAACTATTAGTACTCTCGCACTTTGGGCAATTTTGATTTTGGCAGTTTATTATGGAAAAGCTTTGGGCTTTACTGCTCTGCTTTTATTGCTCTCTTTGGCTGCAGGTTTTGAAGCTTGCGAGCTTGTAAGAAAGTGCGGAAATCATCCTTCATTTTCTGCATTTGGCGTCTCTACTGCCTTTTTGTTTTTGGCTATAATTTTGAATGAGACTTTAGGTTTTACTCCTACAGAGGCTTTTGGCGCAGCAGTTTCTTTGCTGCTTGTTATGTTTGCGCTTTGGGTTTTAAAGTCGCCATATTCGGGTTTGGTGCGTCATACCATTGCGCCGACTTTGCTGATAGTTTTATTTGTTCCTGTAATGCTTGCAAGTCTGTCTTTATGCGCATTTAAGGGCGATGGCTATACAGGCATTATTCTTGCAATTTGGATAATTGCGGCTGCAAAATTTTCTGACATAGGGGGCTATCTTTTCGGAGTAACTTTAGGCAAGCACAAGCTTGCGCCAACAATTAGCCCTAAAAAATCTTGGGAAGGTGCAATTGGCGGAATTGCTTTATCTGTGGGCATTTCTGCTTTGATTGCTTGGGGCTTTAAAGATAAGTTGCCTGAAAACTTTACTCCGCTTGCTGCTGCAATTATTGCGTTTCCAATAGCAATTGTTGCAATTATTTCAGACCTTTTGGAGTCTGTTTTAAAGCGCAGGGCAGGGATAAAAGATTCTGGCAATACTATTCCGGGAATTGGCGGGGCGCTGGATTTGGCAGATTCTATGTTGCTTGCGGCTCCTATTGCCAGCTTTATAGTTTTAAGCTTATATTTTTAATTTTTTATGAAAAGAAAAATTGTTCTTTTAGGAGCCACAGGCTCTATTGGCGACAGCACTCTTGAGGTAATCAGAGCAAATCCTGAAAGCCTTGAGCTTGTAGGCATTGCTGCAGACAAAAATTGGCGCAAACTCTCTGAGATTGCAAAAGAGTTTAACGTTAAGCACGTTTCAATCTCTAACGAGGCTGCCTTTAATGAATCTAAAGGGGCGTTTGGCGATGCAAAAATGTATTGCGGCGCAGAGGGCTTGAAAGAAATTTCTTGTCTGGAAAATTACAATACTTTGGTTGCCGCAGTTGTGGGTACTCAGGCTTTAATACCCACGCTTGCAGCGATAGAATGCGGCAAAGACATTGCGCTGGCAAATAAAGAGCTGCTTGTTATGGCAGGCAAGTTTGTGATGGAAGCTGCACGCAGAAAAAATGTTGCAATGCTGCCTTTAGACTCAGAACACAATGCAATTTTTCAGTGTTTGCAAGGCGGCAAAGTTTCGCAAATAGATAAGCTTATTATTACTGCTTCGGGCGGAATGTTCAGAGATTTTACTGATGAGCAAATGCGCAATATAAAACCTGCAGACGCTCTAAAACATCCTAATTGGAATATGGGCCCCAAGGTTACAATAGACTCTTCAACCCTTGCGAATAAGGGTTTAGAAGTTATTGAGGCAAAGTGGCTTTTTGG
>JAVBSE010000120.1:0-6696 GCA_031547315.1 Opitutales bacterium | reverse complement strand
GTCATTGAAAACATAAAAAAGCTTAAGCCGCCAAAAAAGCGCCCTTTAGCTTCATCGTGTTTCATATAACCCACACTAAAAATATGAATCAAAAAGCCTACAAATACTGCCACAAAAAGCATATTTGCAGAAATATTGTCTAATAAAAATCCAAAATTTAAACTTAAAGACCCAAGCTTAAAAATTTCAAAATTTGCCGCAGTATTTTCAGAAACTCCGCCGGCAAGCAAAAGTTTGAGCGACAAGGACAAAACAAAACCTGCCGATAAAATAGACAGCGTTGCCCCGCCCCACTTAGATTTTCTAAAAAACAAAAGCGTAAGCGCACTTGCGCACAGCGGCAAAAGTAAAAGCAAATAATAATAACACTCTGCTTGTAAATAATATGCTGAAAACATAAATTAGTCTCCTAACCTGTCTGCGTCGTTCGCAGAAATCGAACGTCTGAGTTTAAAAAATTGAACTATCACAGCAAGCGCAAGCGCAACTTCTGCTGCGGCAATTGCCATAATAAAAAGCGAAAAAACTATGCCGTTTAAGTCGCCATAATAAGATGAAAATGCCGCAAAAACCAAAACTGTGCCGCAAAGCATAAGCTCAATGCACATAAAAATCACAAGCAGATTCCTCTTACAAAGAACCCCTGCCAAGCCTGCCGAAAAAATCATTAGGGCCGGGATTAAATTTAAAGTCAATTCATTCATAAAATTCCTTTAAGATTAAAGCATTTTGCGCTTAGGGCGCACAGGTGAAGGGTCTTTTGCAATTACAATCACTGCAACCATTGCAACTAAAAGTAAAACGCCGACAATTTCAAACATTGGTAAAAATGTTGAAAACATTACTGCGCCATAATCTTGCAAACCTGTTGCAAGCTCTTTTTTGCCTTCGCTCTTAAAATCTGTTATTTTAGAGAAGGCAAGAGCAAAGTAAGTAAAGAGCGCCCATAAAGCCAAAATTCTAAACTTAGTATATCTGGATGCACTGTCTTTTTCTTCCCCTATCAGCATGACTGTAAAAACGAATAAGACCATTACAGCCCCTGCGTAAATTACAAGCATCACAAATGCGAGAAAAAACGCCTTCATTAAAAACAAAAGCCCTGCCATGCCAATTAAAGACACAAGCATAGACATAACTGCGTTCACATAGCCTCTTGACATCAACAAGCCAAAAGCTCCGCCAAGTGCCAAAGCGCAAAAAATATAATACATTATAGCTTCCATTTTAATGAGCTCCTTCTGAATGTTTGGCATTTTCTTTTACTTTTTGCCATTTCATAATTTTATCAGTTTTAACGCCGCCATTTTTGTATAATTCTTCTTTAGAACGTATCATAGAAGCTCTGTCGTAAGACGTTGTTGAAAAAGTTTTTTGCAAAACGATAGCGTTTTCGGGGCAGACTTCTTGGCAAAGCCCGCAGTAGATACAGCGTATCATATTAATTTCAAACTTTTGCGGAGCCTTTTCTATGTGAGAATTTTCTAAAGTCTCATCAATTTCTGAAGGCGTAATTTTAATTGCCTTAGGCGGACAAACAAATTCGCAAAGCTGACAAGAAACGCATTTTTCACGACCATCAGGGTCTTTAATAAGCGTAGGTTCGCCCCTGTATCTTACAGGAAGCGTAGGACGCTGTTCGGGATACTCTAATGTTACCTTGCGTTTAAAAAGATTTTTTAAAGTGATAAAGAGCCCGCCCAAAATCTGCGGAATGTAAGTTCTTTCCGCAATGCTCAATTTTTTTCTTTCGACTTTTATAACAGCCATAAATTCTCCTATTTAATAAATGCCGCCAAAACTAAATAAAACAGCAAATTAAGTACCGAAAGCGGCAAAAGTTTGCTCCAACCCAAATTCATAACGTGGTCGTATCTGAATCTTGGAAGCGTCCAGCGCACCCAGATAAAAAATACTATCATCATTGCGATTTTAACTAAAAATGTAATCAGTCCCAAAACAGTTGCCCAAAGCCCCCAAGACTCTGGCCAGCTGATACCCGGAAAGGGGCTCCAAGCGCCCATAAACAGTGCGATAAATAAACCTGAACCAAGTGCCAAGTGGCCATATTCGCCCACAAAGAACAAGCCAAACTTAAATGCACCATACTCTGTATGATAGCCGCTTACAAGGTCTGTTTCGCTCTCAGCCATGTCAAATGGCTGGCGATTCGTTTCAGCAAAAAGCGCTGTCAAAAATAAAATTGCAGAAAGAGGAAACGCTATGCAGTTCCATAAGCCCTGCTGATAATACGCAATCTCAAAAATGCTTAAAGGGCTGTTAAGATAAGGCGCAAGCCACAAAATCATAGGCACTAAAGAAAGCACCATAGTAAGCTCATAACTTATCATTTGCGCAGAAGCTCTTATGCCGCCCAAGTAAGAATACTTATTGTTTGAAGACCAACCTGCAAGCACTGCGCCATAAATACCAAGGCCGCCCATAGCTAAAAATACCAACAAACTATAGTCAATATTTGCAGCAGATAATGGAATCTGGCAGCCCTCATATACAAAGTAGCCAAAAGGAATAAGCGACGCTGAAATTAAAACTGTTGAAAGCGAAATTACAGGGGCCGCCACATACCAAAACTTTTTGACGTGCGCAGGCATAGGCTCTTCTTTCAAAAGGAACTTTAAAGCATCGGCAATTAGCTGCTGAAGCCCATTGCGCTGCAAAAATTTGCCCAAAACAGGTATCAGCATAAGTAAAGGAATATGCGTAGTGTTAGGGCCAAGTCTGCCCTGAATGAAGGCGCAAACTTTACGTTCTGCAACCACACTTAAGGCTGCAAATGTCATAACAATTGCAAGAGCCGCTATGCCAAAAATAAATTTTAATACCAGCCAAATAAACCAGTCGCATGAAAATACAGGAGAGCCCGAAGCCTCTAAAAACCAACTGCAAAAACTTGCAAAATAAGACTGCGAAACAGCCCCTGCAGGAGCCTCTGACGCCTGTGTCGCAAAAAAGATTGTATTTATATTCATCTTAAAAAATCCTTTTCTAGCCTAAATCAGGAAAATTGATATTGGCAAATTTAGAAGCCTCAAGCACTAAACCTTCTTCAGATATTGTGCAGCCGTCAGGCAAATATTCGCTCTTTTTGCAAATTTGCTCTCTTAATACAGACAAATCGGGAATTGAAAATTCAGTATGCCCCAAAGAATTAACAAGCTTCATTAAAAGTGTTAAAGCATTTTCTGTGCCTTCCAACGCAGGCACAACCTTTTCAAAACTTTGTATTCTAAACTGCCTATTGATAAACAGCCCCGATTTTTCAAAGACAGATTCAAGCGCAATGGCAACCTTTGCAAGCTTTGCCGTTTGCGAATCTTTAGTTCCGCAGTAAATTACATTGGCGAGCTTAAAGTCTTTTTCTTCAAAGCCAAGCTCAAGCAAGTTTTCTTCAAAGCACAAAACATTCTTAACATTACCGGCTCTTAATTCAGCAACTAAGTCAGATAAATCTGCCTTAGGATACTCATTAATAAGCCCCGACACAAAAAGCCCACGCATATTAGGCGTTCTGTCTGCAGAAATTAATTTTCCGTCAGATTCCCCCAAATGAGAAACAGCATAAACTTTTGCTCCGCACAAATTAGCAAGCTCTGACAACAAAAACTGTTCTTCAAAACTTTGGAATGCGCTTGCAACAATTGCAATGCCTTCCAAACTCAAAGTTTCTTCAGCCCTTGCAATTGCGTAAGCCGCCCCGCAAGGATTACCGTCAATGCGCATAGTAGAAAGCCTGCCCTCTGAATTAGAAAGATACTCTAATCTTGCATTATCAGGCATCCAAACATCATTAACAGCCTTATTTTCACGAGGAGTAATTCTGTAAATTTTATCGCCGCGCGCCCAAACTTTGGTATTAACGCCAACACTGCTTTGCGTGCTGATAGAATTTGCAGTGCGCAAAAACCAAGTGCGCATTTTAAAGCGAAATGCACTTTCTGTAAGCGCCCCAACAGGACAAATATCCGCAACATTGACTAAGTAATTGTCGCCGCCGTCTTCTTTATCAAAAACCGCAATTTCTGTTTTAGAACCACGTTTTGTGAAGCCCAAAATTTCACGCCCTAATTTTTCTTTGCAATAACGAATACAGCGTGAGCACAAAATACAACGCTCGGCATCTAAAACGATTTTGCCTGCGCCTATTTTTTGCTTTTTAGGCTTTGCATTTTTTGCCTCAACAAATCTTGTTTGCTGATTTCCGTTTGCCTGCGCATATTCTTGAAGCTTGCATTCACCTGCTTTGTCGCAAATTGGGCAGTCCAGTGGGTGATTTGCAAGTATAAATTCCATTACGCCTTCTCTTGCAGCGCAAATTTCTTTAGAATTTGTTACAACGTGCATGCCTTCTGAAACAGTAGTTCCGCAAGCAATTGCAGGCTTTGGCATAAAGCCAATTTTAGGCTTTCCGCCCTCGTCTAAAATTAGCTCTCCTGTGGCTCTGTCGCGCATTGGAGTGCCAATAGAGCAAAGGCACATTCTGCAAGAACCTGCCAAAGCAAGCTTAGGATGATAACAAAAATGAGGAACTTCTACGCCCACCAAAGCGCAAGCTTCTATAACGTTAATTCCCGCAGGAACTGAAGCGTCTTGTCCGTTTATATTTACTGCAACGTTCATATTAAATTAACCTGTAAGAATTTTTATCAAGCCTTGCTGCGCCTTCGCCTGCAAGCTGACGTTCAATTTTGGAAATGTATTCGTCTTTAAATTTGGCAACATTGCTTTGCACAGGCCAAGCCATACCCTCGCCATGAGCGCAAATAGTTTTACCCGCAACATTGTCTGCCAAACTTGCAATTAAATCCGGATCTTCCAATCTGCCGCCGCCTTCGCAAATGCGCTTGGTAACTTTAGAAATCCACAAAGAGCCCTCTCTGCAAGGCGTACACTGTCCGCAAGATTCATGGGCATAAAAGGCATTCAAATTTGCCATGGCTTCAACCATATCAACAGTATTATCCATCACAATAATGCCTGCCGAACCCAAAGCAGAGCCGCACGCCATAAGCGAAGGACCGTCTAAAGGAATGTCGCAAGTTTTTACTTCTTTTACAGAGCCGTCCGGCTGCTTGATTTTAAAAGTTTCATCCCAACGCAAAATTTTCATGGAAGAGCCGCCTGGTATTACAGCCTTAAAATTTCTGCCCGCTAAAGGGCCTCCGCAAACTTCGTTTAAAAGCTCGCCCAAAGTGCAGGCGCCTGAATCTATTTCATAAAGACCTGGTTTTTGCACCTGTCCGCTAACGCCCCAAACATAAGTTCCGGGGTCTTGTTTAGAGCCAATTTTAGAAACAAATTCGCCTCCATTTTTGAAAATAATAGGAACCCAACAAAGTGACTTCACATTATTAACAACAGTAGGACAATCATACAAACCCATCACAGCAGGAAAATACGGCGGCTTAATTCTAGGATAAGCTCTGCCGCCTGCAAGCGACGAAAGCAGCCCTGTTTCTTCGCCGCAAATATAGCAGCCTGCGCCTCTTGTAACATTAATTTCGCAAGAATAGTCTGAACCGCAAATATTTTTGCCAACAAAACCCTTAGCCTTAGCCTCTTTAATTGCCTCAATTAAAATGCGATAGCCATTTATATACTCGCCCCTAATGTAAATAAAAGCATGAGCCGCATTTATGGCAAAAGCTGCACACATTATGCCCTCAATAAGCTGATGTGGGTCTTTGTACAAAATTTCTCTGTCCACACAAGTACCTGGTTCAGATTCGTCTGCATTGCAAACCAAGTAGATGGGCTTGCCGCTTTTTCTGTCTAAGAACTTCCACTTCATGCCCATAGGAAAGCCTGCGCCGCCTCTGCCTTTAACGCCAGATTTTACAACTTCTTCACAAAGCTCTTCACGCTTGCGTGTAACAGTAGTTTTTAAAACATCATAGCCGCCGTCAGACATATATTTTTCTATAGAGGGATTCCAGCCCTCAACGTCTATATGCCTGTAAATTACTCTATTTTCTTTTACTGCCATAAAATTATCCCTTAAATGCCGGGTCATTAAAATCTGCGCCCTGAGGTTTATCAAAAGCAGACTTTGCGTCTAGCTTGCCATCAGAAAAATCTTTTTGAATTTGAGCCAAAAACTCTGAAGCTGCCTCTGGCTTAACTTTGTCGTAAAGCCTGTCGTTAACCTGCACATTTGCGCCTCTTGAGCAGTTGCCTATGCACTCCACAAACTCAAGAGTATAGATGCCCTTTGTAGAATTTATTGGGCAGTCTATCAGCTTTGAAATTTCGTCTGCCAAATTAACAGAGCCTGCCAATGCGCAAGAAAGCGTTCTGCAAACTTTAATATGCACACGTCCCCTTGGTTCAGAAGTGTACATGGGGTAGAACGAAAGCATGCCATAAACAGTAATTGGCTCTTCGCCTATTTTTTGTGCAACATACTTTATTGCGTCATCATCAAAATAACCAAAACGCTCTTGCACCAGGTGCATTAACATCATAGCGGCAGAGCGTTTTACAGGATAATCTGCAATAATTGCGTCTGCTAATTTTTCAAATTCAGGAGAAATTTCCATATAGTCTTTCAAATTAAAATTATCTGTCGCTTTCGCCCAAAACAAAGTCGAGTGAGCCAAGTAAGACTGTTAAGTCTGTAATATGATGCCCCACCATTAATTTTTGCAAACAGCTTAAAGAGACAAAAGAAGGCCCCTT
>JAVBSE010000185.1:0-3357 GCA_031547315.1 Opitutales bacterium | reverse complement strand
CAAAAAATCTGGAGCTCTGCCCTGTTATCATATAAAGTTCGCCGACAATGAAGTCCCAATTGTTTGGGTTCCAAGCTTTCTGAAAAGCCTCTGCATCATCAGTTGTATCGAATAGCAAAGTTGTGTTCAACTTTACCAAGTCTTTATTTTTGATAGCTTCTTTAAAGCGCCTGTAAGTTTCCAGTGCCGATATTTCAAACTTAGAGGCTGTCTCTAAATTTATTACGTTAATGTAGCCTCTTTTAACGATATTATACTCTGGAAATTCTCCATAGTTTATATCTTCGTTAGTCTGGCTTGGTCTGTATGTTCCAATTGCAGGAGGAGTGCTGGAACATCCAAAACTGATTAACGATAAAAGAAGTGCAATAAAAGTTAGTGTGTTTAACCTAGGTTTCATATCCCCAATACTTGTGATTTTTTTAATTTTCACAAGAAAAAAGCTAAGAAATGTGCAATTTAAAGATAAATTAGTAAGTATAAAAGCGCTTTTACCTGCTCAAACTGATCCTATAATATGGAGCGCACAGGCCTACGCTCATAAACTTAAGTTCCAAAAGCGAAATTGCAAAATCTGTGCCGCAGTAGTTAAAAAGATATTTTTTCTGCTTTTCATTGTAGCCGTAAAGCACTGCGTATTTAACGCCACCTGCCACCCTAAATGATGCCAAGGGTAAGTCTAAATCGGCAGTCGTTTTTGTGGGGTTAAATTTGCGCTCCTTTAGCATTATATCCCACACAAACTTGTCGTTAGAAAAATTGCGAAGCACTAAAATTAAAGGAACACCCTGCCCCAAAATTTTTTCTATTTCTGTGCTGCTTAAAAGATATGAAGCGGTGTCGAAATGCCAATTGACGTTTAGAAGCCTGCCAATATTTTCAAGAAATTTTTGGTCGCTTGTGTTTGCATTTATTTTTCTGAGAACCTGCAAAGAATTTAAGTCTGTTTTGCAGCCCAAATAAGAATAAACAGAAAACAAAGCCTCTAGCAAATTTGCATTCTGATTTGCAATGTAGTAATCTTCAAAAGGCAAAACTCTAAAATTGCCCTTGAGCTCTGCTTTCATATTTTTTGAAAAATAATTTGGCAAATGACCTTTTGCAGACGAAGCAACCTGTACGTCTTTATTTTCTTCTTCCAAATTTTTTGGACGCACCATAAGAGGAAAAAACGCATTGCTTACAAAACCTTTAAGTTCATCAAGCTTTGCAGCCATTTGCTGAGACTTTAAATAGAAAATAACTTCGTCTGTTTTTTCATTATAGCCATAAATTAAGCCCCAATAATTAGGGTAGATTTTTTTTCCGGCTTCAAGAGGCTCCGCATTCAAAACGTCTTCCCAATCTTTTATATTTTTAAAGGCTGCACGTTTTTTTGTTCTGGCATACATTGGCGCCAAACCTTCTGAATTGGGCACTTCTATCAAGATTGGCAAACCTCTTTTAATGCTGCCGCCCACCTCTTTAGAGCTTAATTCTTTTTTAGGAAAAGACCAAGCCACATTAAAAACTAAAGACGCATCTTCTAAAATTTCTGCATCAGATTTTCTTTCATTTTCCAAAGAATTTCTGTTTTTAGAAATTGCAAACATCTGGATTTTTTCTCCGACATGAGAAAGGCTAAGCCAAAGCAAAGACAAAAAGTCGCTGTCGCCAAGCTTAGGATTATCTGCCAATTTTTTAATTAAAATATCAGAATTTTCAGCCCTAATTGTTTCTTCAACAAGCTGAGATTTTAAGAGTTCTTCCTCATATTTTAATCTGGCTTTTTCTGCTTCTTCGGCAGCTTTCTTTTCTGCCTTTAAGGTTTCTTCTTCAGCTTTGCGTCTGGCTTCCAATGCTTGCGCTTCTGCTTTGTGCTTGGCTTCCGCAGCTTCTGCCTGCGCTTTTTGCTTTGCTATTTCTGCTTCTTCCTGAGCCTTTAATTCAGAAAGCCTTGCTTTTTCTGCCTCTTCTTTTGCAAGCTTTTCAGCTTCTAAAGCTGCACTTGCTTCTTTTGCTTTTTGAACTGCTGTAAGTTCCGCCTCTTTTGCTTTGTCTTCAAACAGTGCGGCAAATTCTCCGCTTACTCTTGCTTTTACTTCGGCCTTGTAAGCCAAGTAGCCAACGCCTGAAATTGCAAGCATAGCAATTAGAAACCAAAATATTGTAATTTTTAGGGCCCTTGTTTTTTCGGCTTTAAATCTGTCGTGTATTTGCGTGTGCCCTACTCTTAAAATATATGCTAAAATTTTAACAAGGCCAAGCTCCCAAGTTTGAGTTTGGGTTTCTTTTTCAACCTTTCTGAAGTCCGGCAAATTTCTGGACTGAAAGTCATTTCTGTATTCTTCAAATTCGCCAGAAAAAATTTCGCTGATGCCCTTTCCTTCTAAAATTACAGGTAAGACAAGATATTTTTTATTTTCGTGGGTTGCTAAAAAATATTCAATTTCAGCCTTTACCCAAGGAGAAGCCGCAGAGTTTGGTGAGCACAATAAAATAAGATATCTGGAATTTTTAAGACTGTGCTCTATGTCTGTTCTGAAATTTGCGTCAGAAATTTCCAGCTCGTTTTTATCCAAGAAAATCTTGCGCACATACTTAGGATGGTCTGGCCTATCCTCCTGGGCAACAAGCGCAGTTGGGTATCTAAAATGCTCTATTTTTCTTTGAAGCCACTCTGCAACAAGTTTGTCTTTGCGAGAATAACTTATAAATGCGAAATACTTTTTTTCAATCTCTGCCATGAATTAATTTCCACGTTTTTCTTTTAGTTTCATTGTTTGCAGTTGAAGTTCTGCAAGCCTGTCCTCAGGTAAATCATCGGGCCCGTAAGTTCTCTCATTTTTCCCAGAAATAGGGTCGTAAATAATGTACATAGGATAGCAGTCTAAGTTCAATTTTTTTATAATTTCAATTTGTTTTTGTTCGGCCTTGGTTTTCCCTTCAGGCAAGTCTCTTATGTATTTATAAATGCCAAAGTCTTCTTTGAATACAGTATTTATTTTTACGCATTCAAAGTTCTTCTTGGCAAAGTCTTTAAATTCAGGAGTATTTAAAGACTTAGAGCGCTTAATTTGCTCTTCAATATTTGTACAATACCAAACAAGAACCATTTTATCATTTTTCTTTGCATTTTCAGCAGCCTTTTCAAAATCGTCCGACCATCCTTCAAGCGTAGATCGGCGAGTCTTTTTATCGAAAGGCACTTTGCCTATCTTAATTCCATATTTGATAGGCTGCGTGGGATCTGAAACGCTTCTTCTTGCGTCAGGATTGCTTAAAAGTTTTTTACGCTGATAGCCTTTAATTAGTTTTTCTTTTACTATTTCAAAATCATCCATAAAACCGATTGCAGTTTTTTGATGCGGCGTAGAT
>JAVBSE010000162.1:0-3306 GCA_031547315.1 Opitutales bacterium | reverse complement strand
CATAGCATTTTGAAAGAGACTTCCAAGCAACAGAACTTTTAGGCGCAAACTCCAAATACTTCCTGTAAGCAATAATTGCAGAAGGATAAGTTTTTGCAGCCTCGTAAGCCGTTGCTGCAAAAAGATAAAGCTCTGAAGCTTCCTTATTCATATCTGCAGCTTTTTCAAAATAAATAGCAGACTCTGTGAATTTTTCAGACGCATTATAAGCATTTGCAAGAGCCTGATAGATAGAGAAATCTTCCCCATACTTTACATAAGCTTCTTCCAAAATTTTTGTAGCCTCTAAAACTTTATTGTCTAAAACCAAAGTTTGCGCCTTGGCAACAATTTCTGCAATTTCTTTTTGTTGCAGTGCCAGCTTTTGTTCAGGTGTCATTTTTGTGCAAGAAAACGCACTAAGAAGCACGACTGCACTTACTGTTATAGACTTTATTAGGAACTTGATTGCTTGCATAATTATACTTTTATGATTTGTATGCTTAGATAAATTATTTTATCTGGCATCAATATTTTCATATTAATGTCGATTTTTCAACTAGTAATTTAAAAGTAAATATGAACTTTCATAGAATTTCCAGCATCTTTTTTAGTGTTTTTGCACTTTTTTGCTTCTGCACCCTTTCTGCGCAGGCTTTTGCTGAAGATTTAAAGCGTGAAAAATTCTTTGAATCAGAACTCCAAAATTTTGAAGATTCGGGTTATGAAACTTCTGTAAAAAATCTTTTTACTTCTTACGAAAAATCTTTTGGAAAAATAAAACTTGGCGAAAAGAAAAAAGTGGGCATCAAAGTCTACTCTAATTCAGGCGCAGGGCTTGCAACGCCTCTGCCTCTGCTTAGGGCTGTAATAAAAGAGTTAGAGCTAAGAGGCTATAAAAAAGAGCAAATCTGCATAGTGGATTTAAGCAGACGCAAACTAAGAGAGGCAGGTTTTCTGCCAACTTACACAAAAATGCTTGAAGGCGCAGAAGATAAGTTCGACGAAAAATCTTTTGTTTACGACATAGACAGCGGAAATTTTTTTCATAAAGATTGGTTCTACGACAACCCCCTAATGCCAAAAATTTATAGGTTCGATAAAGAATACGAAACCAGAACCACTCAAGAAAATCGCAAAAGCTATCTGCCTGTGCCGCTTTTTTTAACAGTAGATTTTTGGATAAACCTGCCTGTGGCCTTCGATATTGAGGGGCTTGGCATAAGCGGCGCTCTTGCAAATATGACAATCTGGAATATGTCAAACAACGACAGATTCTTTAGAACCCCCGCAAATGCCCCTATCGCAGTTGCAGAAGTGGCAGCAATTCCTGAGCTAAAAGACTCTCTTATCTTCACCATTCTTTCTTTGGAATCAGTGCAATACATAGGAGGCCCTATTTTTAACGCAGCCTACACGCTTTCTGAAAAACGCCTGCTGCTAAGCGCAAATCCTGTTGTGCTGGATTATATTGCACTTGAATATATTAACATTGCCAGAGTCAAAAAAGGCTTTCAGGCAATTTCACCCCTGCCTGTAATTTTTGACTACGCAAGGCAAATGCAGCTTGGCGACTACGAACTTCAAAAAATTAAACACATAAATGCAGACAAATAATACAGAAGAAATTTTCGATATAGTAGACAATGAGGACAATGTAATAGGCTCTGCACCAAGAAGCAAAGTTCACGCAAAAAACCTAAAACACAGGGCAGTCCACGCAATATTCTTTAATGCCAAGGGCGAAATTCTTTTGCAAAAACGTTCCAAATATAAAGACCTCTACCCTAACATTTACACAACGTCAGTTTCGGGGCACGTTGACAGCAAAGAAAGCTATGAAGATGCCCTAGTCAGAGAATGCGCCGAAGAACTTGGCGTAAATTTGAAAATTTCAGACTTTAAATATATTGGGAAAATCAATGCCTGTGAAGAAACAGGATGGGAATTCACAAAAGTTTACACTATTGTTTTTGAAGGCAAATTCACATTTCCGTCGGAAGAAGTGGAAGCCTTAGACTATATGCCCATTGCAAAATTTGAAGAAGAAATTAAAAATCACTCTCAAAATTTTACGCCATCATTTTTAAAAGTTTACAGCTTTTACAAAAATGTATAAAAAAGTGTTTGTAAAATCAAAATAATGAACTTTGATATAAGGCTTTAAAACGTATGACTAATATACAATTTTCTGGAGTATGGACGGCGATAGTTACGCCAATGACAAACACAGGCGCAGTTGACTACGCCTCGCTTGAAGCCCTAGTGGAACATCAAATTAAAGGCGGCGTTGATGGCATAGTTGCCGTTGGAACAACAGGTGAATCGCCAACGCTTACTACGCAGGAACATATTGAAGTCATCAAGAAAGTGCACGACTTTGCAAACGGACGCACTAAAGTTTTGGGCGGCACAGGCTCTAACTCTACTGCAGAAACTATGCATATGACACAAGAGTGTGAAGACTTAGGGCTGGATGGCTACTTAATTGTTGCGCCATACTACAACAAGCCTTCACAAGAAGGCGTGTATCGCCATTTTGCAGAAATTGCTAAAATCACAAAAAAGCCTATAATGCTCTACTCTATCCCGGGGCGCTGCGGAATTGAAATTTCTAACGACACTGTAGTGCGTTTAAGAAATGACTTTGAAAATTTCTGCAGCCTAAAAGAAGCAGGCGGCAAGGTAGAAAAAGTTGCAGATATGTTTGCAAAAGCAAATGGAAAGGTCGATATCCTTAGCGGCGACGACGGACTTACTTTGGAATTTATGCGTGCAGGCGCTAAAGGCATAGTCAGTGTTGCCTCAAATATTTTCCCTGCTCAAATTGTAGAAATGGTAAAAGCTCAAGCTTCTGGCGACTTTGAAAAAGCAAAATCAATTGAAGCAAAGTTTTCTAAAATATTTAAAGATTTGTTTATTGAACCAAATCCTGTGCCTGCAAAATATTTGCTGGCAAAAATGGGTTTAATTAAAACTCCTACTGTGCGTTTGCCTCTTTGCGAAATGTCAAAAGCAAACATAGAAAAACTTGAAGCAACATTTAACGAACTGGGAATCAAATAAGATGTTTAAAATTCTTTTAAATGGCGCAAAAGGCAGAATGGGACAGGCAATCGCAGCAGCAGCGCCTGCGGTAGGCTGCGTAATTTCTGCGGGGCTTGACGTTGGTGATAATCCTGAAAGCTTCATTGCAGATGCCGACTGTGTTATAGATTTTTCCTTCAGAGACGTAACAGTAAAAATTGCAGAGCTTTGCGTAAAATACAATAAGCCCCTTGTAATAGGCACAACAGGCCATACAGAAGAGCAACGCAAGCAGCTAAC
>JAVBSE010000090.1:0-3339 GCA_031547315.1 Opitutales bacterium | reverse complement strand
CAGGGTCATGCTTGCAAAAACATTGCTGCAACTTTTGCTTTCCAAAGAAGAAAACGGAAAAAAACTTTTACTCTTAGACGAGCCTTCGGCGGGCTTAGACCCTGCGCATTCCCATATTGCGCTTTCTGCGGCAAAGGCTTTGACAGAGCAGGGAGTAAGAGTTATTGCAATTTTGCACGACCCTAATTTTGCAGCGCAGTATGCAAATAAATTTCTCTTTTTAAAAGCAGGCAAAGTTCTTTCTTTGTGCGATGTAAAGTCTGCTATGAATGCTCAAATTTTATCTGAAACTTATGGGTCTAAATGCAAAATTATTTCAGACCCCTTAGGCGACTTTGCGCTCTTTTTGAAGCAATAAATTTTAAAGCATCTTCTTTTGTAGAATTTTCAGAAAGCTCTAAAGTAGTTTTAAATTCTTCTATTTTTGCAGGGCTTGCTTTTGCTCCAAAAGGGCAGGCAAAAAGGCACTCATCACAGCCAAAAATTTTATCTTGGCAAAGTATTTCTTCTTCTTTTGTAAGCGCATTTTTGCGCTCTATTGTAAGGTTAGAAATGCAAAGTTTTGCGTTGAGCAAATAGGGCGCAAGCGCCTTTGTAGGGCAGCTTTCAAGACATTTTGTGCAAGTGCCGCAGTGGTCTTTGCTTTCAGAATCTGCCTCAAATTTGGCGCTGCTAAGTATGAGCCCTAAAAATTGAAAAGGTCCATTTTTTTGCGTAATCAGGAGCGTGTTTTTGCCTATCCAGCCAAGACCTGCCTTTGCCGCAAAATATTTTTCTAAAATAGGAGCAGTATCTACGCAAATTTTTTGAACAAAACCTTTAGATTTTAAAATTTCATCCAAAATTTTTAATTTATCTTTAAGCACATCATGATAATCTGCACCTTGAGCAAAAAGCGCTATGCGCCTTTCTTTGCTTTTTCTGTAAAACCCTGCGCTAAAAACAAGCACAGATTCCGCCTCAGGAAAAAGTATTTTAGGATTTATGCGCTTATCAAAATTGCGCTCTAAGTAACGCATTTCATCATTGTAAGAATTTTCTAACCAAACTTTAAGCGCATTGGAATTCAAATCTGCTACAACCTCTGCTTTTGCAATGCGCAAGTCATCAAAGCCAAGTTCTGAAGCCTTGGCTTTTAAGAGACTTTTTAGACTGTCAGTATTCTCTTGCATAAATAGTTTACAAAAAAAACTTGCACTTATAAATAAAACATAAAATATTTTCTACTTATGAAATTGATTAAAGCTATAATCAAGCCTTTTAAACTTGCCGAAGTAAAAGAAGGTCTTGGAGAAATCGGAATTGAGGGTATGACTGTTACTGAAGTTAAGGGCTTTGGGCGTCAAAAAGGACATTCCGAAATTTATAGAGGCAGCGAATATACAAGCGAGCTTCTACCAAAACTTGTGCTAGAAATCTGCGTACCAGACGAACTTGCAGATAAAGTTGTCAGCACAATATGCAAATGCGCACAAACAGGCAAAATCGGCGATGGCAAAATTTTTGTGCTCCCAGTAGAAGAAGTTGTGAGAATCCGCACAGGCGAACGTGGAATCTCTGCGCTTTAATAAATTTTTAAGATTAGGGGCGAATATTCGCCCCTTTTTTTGTGGAGTCAAGCTGTTAGTTTTTTTGTAAGTAGTAACTAAAAAAACCTAAAAACACTACACCTCGCAAACCCTTAAAAGACAGAATAAGCCCCCAAGAACAAGGGCGTGTGCAAAATCTAAAATTTATTTTTAGTCATTCCAAATCTACTACTAAAATTCTCATCTAAAAAACTACTCACAAAAACAAAATATCATGCGACACTTATAAACTTCATTCTGTTTTCTCATCTGCATCGCAATAGACTTTAAGTTAAAAAATATCATCTGTGCCTATCTGTGTAATCTGTGGCTAATAAAAATCAAAACTCTCTCTTTAACTTTTGACGTTTAAATATAAGGCAATCAAAAGCCTACTTAAAACTATTGGATGCAAACTTTGTTTGCTTGCAGGTGCAGGGCTGCAACTAAGCCCTGCAATATCTAAAAAAAACAAGGGTTGCAAGCCCATCATAAATAATAAAAATAAAAACAAGTTTAAACTATTTAAAAAGAGTTGAAATAAAAAAGAAAACTGTGATGATGGGGGGCTAATTTATGGCTATAAAAAAAGAACTTGTAAGTGGTAATGAGGCAATTGCACTTGCGGCTTTGCATTCTGGTTGTGCTCTTGGCGTGGGTTATCCCGGAACGCCTTCAACTGAAATTTTGGAAAGATTTTCAGAACTTGGCGGCGATGCCGAGTGGGCTCCTAACGAGAAGGTTGCGGCAGAAGTCGCTTTGGGCGTTGCTTTTGCAGAAAGCAATGTGCTTTGCACTATGAAGCATGTGGGCTTTAATGTTGCGCAAGATTTACTTTTTACTGCGTCTTACAGCGGAATTCAGGGCGGCTATGTTCTTGTTGTGGCTGACGACCCAGGTATGGCTTCAAGTCAGAATGAGCAAGATACACGCTCGCTTGCGTTTATTGGCGGCTTGCCTGTTTTAGAGCCTTCAGATTCTCAGGAAGCTTATGATTTTACCCGTTTGGCGTTCAAACTTTCCAGGCGTTGGAACAGCATAGTTGTTTTGCGCACAACAACAAGAATTTCTCATAGCAATACTATTGTTAGTTTTGATGAATCTACAAAAGAGGCGATTCCCAGTGCCGACTACAAGCGTGAGATTCCTTTGCGTGTGATGGTTCCAGGGCATGCAAAGCCTGCGCATAGGCGTTTGCGTCAGAAATTGGCAGACTTGGCAGTTTGGAATAATGAAGAGGGCTGCAATAAAATTATTGAGGGCAAGTCTGATGAGCTTGGCATTATTTCAAGCGGTATTGCTTTTGAGCATGCTTACGAGGCGGCTCCTGATGCAGGCTTCTTTAAAGTGGGTTTGTCGAATCCTTTGCCAATGGAGGCTTTAGTGGAATTTACAAAGCGCTATAAGCGCTGCATCGCAATTGAAGAGGGCGACCCTTATTTGACAACTCTTTTGCGTGCTGCCGGTGCAAATGTGGATGTGCGTCCTGAAACTTATCGTTTTGGAGAGTTTACTGTTGATAGGGCAAAGTCTCAAATTAGGGGCGATGTTTCAGAAAATTTGCCTGTCGCAAAAAACAAACCGCCGCAGCTTTGCAAGGGTTGTCCGCACTTATTTTCTTTTGCGCCTTTGGCAGAGGCAGGCATGATAATTGCAGGCGACATTGGCTGCTATACGCTTTCTGCTCTTAAGCCTTTGCAGGCTATGGACATTCAAATTTGCATGGGCGCAAGTATTGGTATTGGCTTAGGTTTGCGCCACGTTTTGCCTG
>JAVBSE010000012.1:0-7108 GCA_031547315.1 Opitutales bacterium | reverse complement strand
CAAACCAAATTTAAATAATGCAGAGCGCAAAGAAGTTGCAAAATTTTATCTGCACCTTGTTGGCCTAGAAAAATTTATGGACTCTGCCATACACGAACTTTCAGGCGGAATGCGCCAGCGTGTTGCACTTGCACGTTCTTTAGCGCCAAATCCGCAAGTGCTTTTGATGGACGAACCTTTTGGCGCCTTAGACGCCCTTACAAGAGAAAATCTTTATGGCGACTTGCAGCGCATCTGGCAGCAGCGCAAAAAGACTATAGTTTTTGTGACCCACAATATCAGAGAAGCTGTTTGCTTGGGCGACAGAGTTATTTTGTTTTCACCCAACCCAGGCAGAATTTGCGAAGAATTCAAAGTAGATTTGCCACGTCCAAGAAATATTAACGATGGCGCACTATCGGCGCTGTCTGCAACAATAACCGCAGCTCTAAAGCAGCATATAGACCCAAGCAAGGCGGCAGAATGAATAAGATAAGTTCTATATTAGGCAAAGTGGCAATTCCATTTACAGGTTTGCTATGCTTGCTTTTAGTTTGGTGGCAGCTTGTTAAGGCTGAAATTTGGCCTCCTTATGTTTTGCCTTCTCCTTTTGATGTTTGGGACTATTTGGTAGAAGCAACTATCAGCAAAGACTTGCCTGCTGCAATACTTGTTACGCTGCGCCGCCTTATAATGGGCTATGGACTTGGCATGATTTTGGGCATTCCACTTGGCGTAATTTGTGCACGCTCCAGAATTGCGAGAGACACTCTTGGTTTGCTTGCTTTGGGCTTGCAGGCACTGCCTAGCGTGTGCTGGGTTCCGCTTGCAATACTTTGGTTTGGACAGACGGAGGAATCTATGCTTTTTGTTGTAGTGATGGGCACAATTTGGTCGCTCCTTTTAAGCACTCAGCATGGTGTTATGAATATTTCTCCTATCTACATAAGGGCTGCACGTACAATGGGCTCTAAAGGATTTCATACTTGGGTTAATGTTATAATGCCTGCTTCTTTCCCCAGCATTGTTGGCGGCATGAAACAGGGCTGGGCATTTGCTTGGCGCTCTCTTATGGCTGCAGAAATTTACGTTACAATTATTTCCGGAACAGGCTTGGGCGAGCTTCTGCACAGAGGGCGTGAAAACATAGAAATGGCGCAGGTTGTGGCAATTATGATAGTTGTTGTGATTATTGGGCTTTTGGCAGACAAAATTCTCTTTTCTCCTTGGGAGAGGATGCTGCGCAAGCGTTGGGGCCTAGACGTAAACTAAACAAAAAGTCTGAAATTAAGCCTTCGCTGCGGGTGCAGGGGCGCAGCCAGCCACTGCAATATAATTCTTCCTAAAAAATCTTACCTTTAAACAAAACAAAAAAAGGGCGAATATTCGCCCTTTAATTTTGTGTTAAAGTCTTAATAAATCTAAACTTATTTACATCTGCGATAGATTGCAAATGCTAAGGCAAGAGCGCCAAATATTGCTGCGTAGGCGCTAGGTTCAGGAACTACATTTGTGATATGAAAAACTAAAGTTTTTCCATCCCAGCTAAGATTTGCAGTAGTGTCTGTTGTTCCAATAATTTCTATTCTGCCTTCTGCAATTGCGTTATTTATGCTTGCAGCATTTGCTATATTGTTAAGAGAAATTAATTTAACGTTATCACCTAGGCTTAGGTCTTGCATAATGTAGTCTGAAAAATCAATTACCATTATGCCATTTAGATTGAAATTGCCATTGCTAAATAAGACAGACTCTTGATTTGCCATAGCAAGAATAGTAAGCGTTGTATCTTCGCCAAATGTGATATTTGAAGCGCTGATATAGTTGCCAGTTGTTTCTTCGCCTTTAACTGAGCCTCTGATAGTGACAGTTGCGTCATTTTCTACAGATAAAGAGCCGCCACCAATTTTGATGTCTATAAAGTTATTAACACCATCTACAACAAGGGAAGCACTATTTTTTATAGTGAAGTTGCCTGTTGTGTTTAAATAATTCTTTGAGCCTGCAATGTTTAATGTACTGTTATTTTCTGCAACAAAGCTTGTTAGTATCAGAGAATTTTCTGCGCCTTTAAGTTCGAAATCTGAATAACCTTTTGTGTTAATTGAAGATGTATGGGTGATTATGTTGCTTGTGCCTGAAACTCTATAGCCTGCTTTTGCATCAGAAGTCATATTTGCAGCGCCAACTGTTGTAGCTTTACCTATATTTACTGTATTTGATGTGCCATTAACAATAAATGCAGCTTCGCCGCCGCTAATGTTTGTGAAGGAATAATGAGATATTATGAAGTTGTTGCTGGCAGCTAATTCAAATGTGTTGTTGCTGCCTCCAACAATTATTTTTGCAGTGCCGCCAGAGGTAATGCTTGAGTCATTTCCTCTTACTGTGCCTACTGTAAGCGTGCCGCTGCCAAAAGTGAGCGTGGAATTTGTGCCTGTCATTTGAATGACATTTTCGCCGCCTTTAATTTCAGCGTTATTTTGACCGCCCAGTGCAAGATTGCTTGTGATATTAAAGATAGAATTATCTTTAATTGTAACAGTATTTTTTGCAGTGGAACTTTCATTGTTTGAAAGTGTCATAAAGCCATTTATGCCTGTCCAAGTAAGAGTATTTTTTGCTTCTGCGTTGTTGCTTGAAACATAGAAAGAATTTTCACCTGAAACAGAATTAACATTTCCCATCTTAATAGAGCCGCCCGCATAGTTTGATGTGAAAGCATTACTTGTTCCAAGAATTTTTATTGATACGTTAGAATTCGCACTGCCTTCGCCGTATTGTTTATTGCCATTGGCTAAACTTGTTACACTTGCGCCGGAGCCGCTCATTAAAAGCGAGCCTGTTTTGTCGAAAGCAAGAGACTTTGGAGCGCTAAAACTGCCACTTGTTATTTCTGAAAAACCATAGACAAATAAGTCATCAGATACTGTTAACGAAGAAGGGTTAGTGCCTGTACCATTGTTGTTTGTCCACCAATTGTTTAAATCGCTAATATCTAAGGGGCTTTCTGTGCTGCCGCCTGTCAAATAATAATTGGTAGAAAATGCTGCCGTATAGCAAAGCAGTGCCAAGGAAGTCAGTGTTAGTTTTTTCATATATGTGCTAGTTATATTGTTTAATATATAAAATATTGTTTTAATTGCGAAGATGAATTTAAAAAATCTTTTCACGCTGTCAAGTTTTTTTTATATATTAAATGACGTTTGAAAAATGGGATTGATTAAAAATATTCAATTTAACAATCAAACCCTCCTAAAATAAAAAAACAGGGCAAGTTTACCCCTGTAATAAAACAAATGATTAATTTAAATCTGAAAGACTAAAGAGTCAGTATGTAAGCTTCAAGGGCTTGCAGTTCCTCGTCTGATAGGTCTTTAGTTTTGCCATGCTTGCCATTTTCGTTATGAAACTTAAGCATATCGAAAATAGTTTTTGCCTTGCCGTCAAAGAGATAGGGTGCAGAGCGCCAGACTTCGCGCAGGGTGGGCGTGTCAAAGGGCTTGCCTTCATCGGGGCCTGTTGCAGTGCCTAAATCGTGAAGTTTCATATCTGTAAAGTATTCTCCGTTATGGCAGTAGGCGCAGCCTGCAGATTCAAATACCATTGCGCCAATTTCGGCATCTTCAGAGATTTCGCCTGCTGGGGCGTAGGGGCTTTGAATGGGCTTTAGACGTTTCATAAATTCGTCCACGCAAACAGCGTCTTCTTCATCACGCTCTACAAACTGAATGTAAATTAGGCCTGCACGCACGCAGGTTTCGGCATCGGCACGTATGCCTGTTATCATAGTTGGTGGTGTGAAGTGCGCAAATAGCATTGATTTAGACTGTTTTGGGTTACCTATGCCATCGTTCATGAGGTCCCAATTAAGATTGTCGGAACGTGTGTTGGGGTGGCAGGTTGCGCAGGATAGCCACTGCTGGAAACACATTCTGGCGTCGTTAAAGTATAGGTCGCCAAGGCGTGGTTTTGTCATTTCTGCGTTTCCGCCAATATTGTAGTGAGTGACTTCATTGTCTTTTGCCGTGTCCAGCATAGCAATGTCGTCAGAATAATATTCTGCAATGTATAGCTTTGTGCCAAGCCAAGCAATGCCTCTGGGGCCAAAGCCTCCAAGCTCTATGCGTTCTCTTAAGTCTGTAAGAAAATTGAGGTCGTCTTCTATTTTTGGGTCTCTTTCGCCTCTGGGAGCAGTTAGTTTTTTGTGAACCTCTGCTATGTCTACTATGCTCACTTCATGAGTGCCTGCGCTTGCAACGGCAAGAGTTTTGCCATCGGGGCTAAGCTCTATGCCCCAAGGATTTGCAGAGCCCAAAGTGTTTTCATCTAAGAGAAACGAATGTATCCACTTGCGCTCTTTTAGGTTTATAATTGCAACAGCGTTTGTGTTTATCCAGCCACGTTCAAGTTGGCTTGTGGGTACATTAAAGCGTGCAAAAACGTAGCTAAAATAGGCAAACTTTCCATCTGCAGAAATTGTCAAATCTTTGCAGTTTATAGCGCCATTTGGCAGGTCTATCTGTGCAATAGGCTTTAGTGTTTGGGCATCTAAAATAGAAACAACGCTGCCAATATTTTCTTCATAAAGCCCTCCTTTGGGCGCAGGCAAATGATTTGCGACGACAAGTTCTTTTTCGTCTGGCGTAAGCCTAATCGCATAGGGTTCGTGAGAGGCTTTGCCAAGGCAGATTTCTTTGCCTGTGCTTGTGTCGAACTTGCGAATTACGTTCAAAAACTGATTGGAATAATAAAGAAATTTTCCGTCTTTAGAAACTACTGGGGCAGTGGGCATATGGCCTGCAGGCCAGCTTTCAAGAATTTTAAAATTC
Organism: Opitutales bacterium; assembly: GCA_031547315.1. Lineage (GTDB taxonomy): Bacteria > Verrucomicrobiota > Verrucomicrobiia > Opitutales > Intestinicryptomonadaceae > Intestinicryptomonas. Next base: position 2,297 of record JAVBSE010000012.1, on the reverse strand, counting down.
AGATAATCTATTTTTAAGATTTTACCAAACTCGCCCCAAACTGTGGCGTAGGCTGTGTTATTTGGCGCAAGGCAAAGCCCCGAAACTCTGCCGCCTGCGGCGATTTCTCCTATTACTTTGCTGTTTTTAAAGATTATAATTTTGTCGCCGGTTTTGCAGCCTATCAGAATTTTGCCGCTTGCAGAGTCTGCAACTACGTATTCAGGGCTTAGGTATTCTGCGCCATAGTCTATTACATCACCAAAATAGCGCGCCTCTTTAAAGTCTTTTGGCGCTTCAAAGATTTTTGTAGGCGGTTCTATTGCTTGCAGATTTAATGCAAGGCTAAGCGCCAGTAATACTGTCCAAAATACTCTCATTATACAATTTCCCAAGTCGGAAGATTATTTCGACTTTATTTTAATATCTTAATCTATTGCAAGTTTTTCTTAAAATTTTGAAAGAAAAATCGCACCCTTAAAACGTTGTTTTGTATGTAAAACAAAAATGAACAGTAATTGCAAATAAAAATTTAAAAAAGCAAAAATACCAAAACAGTATTTTGCTTAAAGCCTAGAAATAATTTCAGAATTTGCAGTCTGAGAAAATAAATCTAATTTAGATTTTAATTCAGATTCAGATTTGTCCCACCACTTAATTCTTTCCAGATTTTCAATTTCAGATTCTGAAAAACGATAGCGCTTAACAGTTGCAGGAACACCTGCCACAATTGCATAAGCAGGCACATCTTTTGTAACAATAGCGCCTGCGGCAATAACTGCGCCATTGCCAATTTTTACTCCGCCCATAACAGTTACTCTTGTGCCTATCCAGACATCGTTTCCTATTTCTACTTTTTTAATTTCTTCAAATTTATTTTCTGAAATCCAAGAAACGCCAAGTGCATTTTGCTTTTCTGTAAAAATAGGAGAGCTGGACAAATTTTGAAGCGTATGCGCGGCAAGCCCAATATTTGCATCAAAAGAAATAGAACAGAATTTTCCTATATTTGCATGATAGACAGAAGTTTTAGGACCTATGTAAGAGTAGTCTCCTATTTTTGATTGAATAAATTTTGCAAAGCGGAAAATTTTTGCCTTTTGCGAAATTTCAGACTGAGTATCCACAAATGCAAGTTTGGAAACATTGCGCTTAAATAAATATTTAAGAAATCCCAGTATGTATTTTTTCATTAGAGCATCATTCCTTCTTTCAAGACTTTTATCTGATAGTCAGGGTTCCAAGATTCGTCAACTTCTGCAAAACAATTTTTTCTGACTATCTCTTTTGAAGGAGATTTTTTAAGCCAGGTTTCAATCGTATCGGAAAGTGATTTAATGTCTGAATATTTAAAAAATAGTCCTGTCTTATTTTCTATTACTGCCTCAAATTCAGGACCCTGAAACTGAAAGGCATTATGGGTAATTACAGGGCAGCCATAGCTCATAGCATGTATTGCAGTAAGCCCCACATTGCCGGGCGACACGCAAAGTTCTGCATTATAAATAAGCTCTGCCAAAATTTTTTCATCATAGCAAGAGCCGTAAAGCCAAAGGCGTTTTTCGAGCCCAAGCTCTTTTGCTTTTTTTATTAGAAAATCCTTTTCGCCGCCTTCGCCAACAAGCACCAAATTTGTATGAATTTCATTTTTATCAAGATTGGTCATTGCGTCTAAAATCATATCTAGATTTTTAGATTTTGTGAGTCTGCCTGTAAAAATTAAAGTGGGAAAATCGTTTTGAAAATGCTCTTTATAAATATTGCTGGGCGCAAGATTTTTGCGTATCTCCAATTGCTCTGAATATGAAAGAGAGTTGTGAATGACAAAAAGTTTCTTCTCGTCAAAGCCTTCTTTGATCATCAAATCTCTTGCATAATTTCCGTAGGTAAATACGCCTGCCGCCAGCTTATGAAACACTTTTTTGACAAGAGTTTTAAATAAGCCTTCTCTGCCATACCAGCCATGTGTCCAAAAATAAATGTTCTTTTTTGGAAAAAACTTTGACAAAAGCAAAAATATCCAAGTGCTGACGCAGTAAAGTTCGCCCAAAATAAGATAGCTATCAAAATCTTTAAACAAAAAGGGCAAAACGCCCTTTTGATAATACATGGGCATTTTTATAAACTTTTTATTTTCTGCAATAGTGTAGTCACCTTCAAATTCATTTAAGTCTATGGAGTTTATTTTGTCTGAATTTAAATCTTTATTTCCAAAGACAAAATAAAATCCCAAGTCATTTTTCATTCTAAGAAAAATTTCTTTTCTGTAATGCAGTGCAAGATTATATATGCAGCAATTTTTTTTCATAAGATAAGTT
>JAVBSE010000186.1:0-12429 GCA_031547315.1 Opitutales bacterium | reverse complement strand
TTTTCTGCTGCTTTTAAAATTGCAAAAGCAGAATCTTTTTTTTGCGATACTATTGTGTTTTCCAGCGTAAAGCCTTTGGGGAGATCTTTTGCAATAATTTCAACATCTCCATTCCAGCCACCTTTTTTGTTTGTAATAATTCTAAGCGGAGCATAATTGCCCTTTGCAATTTGAGGATTTCCAGGGGTTATAGAAACATCTACCGATTTTTGCGCCGCAGAAATTTTTAGTCTGAACACATGGTCGTCATTGCCAATATTTCTAGAATCTTCTAATTTTAAAAGAAACTCTCCGTCCTCTTTAAATGTGTAATTTATGCGTGGGTCAAGCTGCGCAGTTACAAGGCCGAATGAGGGGTCGTTGGTATCATCATTTTCTGCAAGCTTTGCCAATGTGTCTGCTTTATATAAAGTGAGCTTAGTATCTGTGGGGTAGCCAAGCCTTGCAGAGAGTACTTCAAAGCTTATAGTTTCTCCCTTTTTGGCAATGAAGCGCACCCAAAATTTTTGATAAGAATTGTCCATTATGCCATTTAAGACGCAGGGAATTTCTGTGAGAAAATCTACAGGTTTTTGTGAAGGCAAGATTTTAGATTCAGGCAATTTGTCGAAAACAAACTTAATATTGTTTGAAATTAAGTCTTTATTGCGAACGGAAATTTCTTTGATGTTTGAGTCTGAAGCAGACTTTGAAATTTTCATTTTATTGAATGGCAAATTGACGCCCATAAGCTCCACTTGGGTTTCTGAATCTGCATTGCCGCCGCAAGGGAAAATTGCGCTGATATGCGGAAATTCACCCAAGCTAAGGCGATATACAAAGTCGTCTCGGCCTCTGAATAGGGCGTCTTTTAATTCCAAATAGTAATAGCCTGTTTTAGGGGCTTTAAAAATCATAGTTGGGTCCGGCGAATTTTGGTAATCATCAACATAGGCTACTGACTCATACTTTTCATTATACAGGCGCAGCGTTGCCTGAAACCAGCCGGGGACTGCGTCTGCCAAATATGGACGTATGCGCCTTGCTTTAAGGTCGAAAACATAAGTCTTATCTTTTGTTAGTTTTACTTTAAAAAAGTCTTTATCTCCCTCGTAAGCTTGCCCGTTTATGCAGACGGGCAGGGCTTCAATTTCCTGAGCGTTTGTAAAGCTGGAGTTGTCTTCTTTTTCTAAAATTTCAGGAATATTATCCACATAAAAAAAGTAAGTATTGGATGCGCCTTCAAGGCTAATAACTCTGAATGCACGCAGTCCTTCTTTTGCGTCTGCTTCTAATTTTATTTCTACTTCAATAAATTTCATGCCCTTTGCCTCGTCACGCTTTGCGGCTGCGGCAAGCCTGTCTTTTGGCATATCCGAAATTTTAATTATTTTGGCAGAGGCACCTGCGCCGCTAATAGAAATTCCGCTTGCGCCATCTGCGTCGAGTGCGCCCACAATTGCTTTAAAGGTAGTGCCTTTTTGCCCTCCTGCGGGGTAGACAAACATTAAAGACGGCGGCTTTGCCAGAGCGCAAAGAAGGCAAGAAAAAATAATAAAACTTAGAATTCTTTTAATCATTTTTTAGCCTCGCTTGCTTTTTTATTTTCTTTTTTAGGAGGATTTTTGAAAAATTTTGAAAGCATAAAAGTTTCAAGTTTTTCTTTGTTTAAAAACTCTTTTTTAAGTTCATCAGAAGATTTTTCTTTGCCTATAAATTTGATGGAATCTTCTTTTGTGGAAAGCACATAGCCTTGCACGCAAAAGCTTGCATAGTCGTTTGCAAGCGCATCTAAAATTACAATGCCTCCAACAAGAAGCCCATTATAGTTTTGCCAAATAAAAATTTCACCATTTGCGCTTGCTGCAATGGCGTTAGAGAGCGTTCCTTCCGCTACAGCTTCAAGCCTTGTGTGCATATTTTCAAACTCTGTGTATTCGCCTTTTTTTGCATTTGTTTTTACAGAAATTAAGGCACCGTTTTTGCCTGCAATAACAATAGGATTTCCAGAATGCCTTGTGTAATGGGCGTTAGGATTGATGTTGGGCAAAAGTATTTCTGTGTTTCTTCTGTCTAAAAACGCACGCATTATTATGAGTTTAGAGTTTTCTCCAAATCCTGAAATTACTGCAAGGTCTTTAGCATTGCCCTGAAAAAATTTAAGTGCGTCAGATGCGGTTTGTGTTGAAAAATTTGCAGTAAGATTCTGAAATTCATCTTCATGTGAGCGTACAAAAATTTGCCCATCAGCCTTTAAACAAGCAAGAAATGTTGAATTAAAATTAAAGTCTAAAGATATGAATTTTTGGCTTTCATTTTTGTTTTCAAAAATAATTTTATTTTCTTTTAGATTATAGATAATAAATTTTCCGTCTAAAGAGGATGCTGCTAAAAAATTTTCGTCTGGGCTAAGCGATATTGCATAGAATTCATCATCGCTTTGTGTGATAATTTCAAATTCTCCGTTTTTTAGATTCAGCTTTAGAACTTTGCCGCTTTGTCCTGAAATGCCGCAGGCTAGGTAGGCCGTATTTGTTTCATTGTTTGCGGCAATTTTATTTATTTTGGCAAAGTCTTTATTGTAGTGCCTTGAAATGCGCTCAAGTTTTTTTAGGTCCCAAACGCAGATAAGATTTTCTGAAGCAGTAACAAGAAAATGATTTTTGTGTTTAAAAACTATGTCTGTAAAAATTGGCAAATTATTTTCTCTTTTAATTTCTAAGCTTTCAATTTTGTCTGAACGTACAATAAAGGACGAATCGGCAAAGCTTTGATTGGCCAAGAACAAAATTAAAATTAAAAATATTCTAAAAATTTTCACATTAAACTTTCATAATCTCATTTAGCATTCCTCCGGATGTTCTTCTTAAAACTTCGGGAGGTATAACATAGGCCACGCAGCCGGTAGGGTGCGGCAATTTTGAAGACGTATCTACACCCGCAAGTTTGTAAATACTTGAACTTAAATCCCAAGGATAGACAGGACGCTCTGTTACTTTTTCTCCTGTTGCATTTGTTTTGCCAACAAGGCAGCCGCCTTTAAAGCCGCCGCCTGCAAGCACCCAGCTAAATGCGGGTCCAAAGTGGTTTCTGCCTCCCATCCAAGGGGCGTTATACATCACTTTAGGGGTTCTTCCAAATTCTCCGCCAAGCGTTACAATTGTTGTGTCAAGCAGGCCTCTTTGGTCTAGATCTTCTATTAACGCAGCGTAAGCTTGATCTAGCGCAGGAAGCAAAATATCCATGGCTTCAAAATGTTTTTTATGAGTATCCCAACCATGCAGCATTACGTTTACATAACTTGCGCCTGCTTCCACCAGCCTGCGTGCCAAGAGCAGCTGCTGACCAAAGTATCTTACTGCGCCATAGCTTTCTCTGGTTTTGTCAGATTCTTTACTTAGGTCGAAAGCCTCTTTGCCTTTGCCAACTATCATAGAATAGGCCAGCTGACGCTGGGGGTCAGCTTCTTTCATTTCTTCAGTGATATCTTCATGCAGATTATCTAAGGCTTCAAGAAGTTCTTTTCTGTTAGAAAATTCGCTTGCATCAGTGCTTGTTTTTTTGCGAACTTTCTTTTTTGGATCTTCATTTGCACTTGGCATTTTAAAGTCAAGCTCATCCCTGGAAATAATGCCGGAGGCGGAAAATGAGCGCCCCTTATCGCCAATAAAGCCTGCTTCATCAAAGCGAGAATAAGGGTCCATCACAGAAATAAAAGGAGGCACTTGCGCTTGCGGTAAATTGCGCCTTTCATACGCAATAACAGAGCCCATTGAAGGGTAGACAAGCTCTCCCCCCGCAGGCACGCCGGAAAGCATCATGTAGGTGGAAACTTCGTGGCTGTTATCGCCATGAGTCATGCCTCTTACTATGCTGTATTTGTCTGCGCATTTTGCCATAAGGGGCAGTTTTTCGCCTATAATGATTCCATCAACATTCGTTGAAGAATAGCTTTTGTATGCGCCCACAAATTCTCTTGCGGCTTCTGGTTTTGGGTCAAAAGTATCTATATGGCATGGGCCGCCTGCAAGAAATATTTGTATGACTGCCTTTGCCCTTGGGGCGGCATTTTGCTTAAGCACTTCTTGGGCACTTAAGCCGGGCTGAAATAATCTATTTAACGCAAGCCCTGCCACGCTTAGAGAGCCAAACTTTATAAAGTCTCGCCTGTTAACATCTAATCCCAATTTGATTTTTTGTTTCATAGCTTTATAGTTTAAATAAAAATTCTTTCGAGTTTATAAGCGCCCATGCAATGTCTTTATAAACATCTGCCAGAGGCTTGCCAGACTCTATATAAGCCTTATTTATAGAAATTTCTTTTGCAGTGGGAAAGCGATTTAAAAAGCTTAGATAAAGTATTTTAATTTTATCTTCTATAGCTTGGTTAGATGCACTTAAGTCTTTCAGCCATTTAGAATTTTTAAGCTTGTCATTTATGTTTGCGCTATCACTTAAATGCAGAATTTGCTGCATAGACAAAAGGCTGCTTCTGTCGTTTAAGTAAGACGAATTTCTGCCGGGTTTTCCAAACAAAGTTAAAAATGGATTAGATACGCTTCCATCATGCAGCTCTATGGCTTTATAGTTTTCGGGCCAGAATGCGTAAGGTTCGGGAGTGATGCTTTTAAAGGGCTGATAGACTCCTAAAATGCCGCTAATAATATCGTTTAAGCTCTCTGCTTCTATACGGCTTGGAATGTGCCTTGAAAAGAAATAAAAGTCGTCAGCATTTGTAGCATTTGATTTGTAAGAGCGCTGATAAGTTTTAGACATGAATATCAGCTTAAACATAGTCTTAAAATTGTAGCCTGAATCTTGAAAAGAATCTTCCAAATATTTTAAAAGTTCAGGATTCGTAGAGGGCTTATTAGGGCGAATATCATCTGCAGGGTCAATAAGCCCTATGCCAAAAATCCAGTACCACAGCCTAGACATTGCTGCCTTTGCAAAATATGGATTAGAGTTTGAAAGCAGCCAATTTGCAAAAGATTCTCTATAATCTTTATTAGATGCGGTGGCTATGCTTTCTTTGAAAATGTAATTATATTCTGTTTTTGGCTCTCCAAAATCTTCATCAATATCAAGAGTTAAAATTTCCTCTTTCCATTCTTTTGAATTTTTAAATTTAATTTGAGAGAAAAATGCGGCAAGGTCTGAAGCGTCTTTAGGTGTCCATTCTTCGGTAGGGTGAACGTGGCATTTAATGCAATTTGTGCGCACTCCCATGAATACCAAAGACGCTGCTTCGGCATAATTGTCGGCATTTTTCACACTCACAGCCCTATAAAAATTTGAAGGTGGATTTTTGAAATTACTGCCCGAAGAAAGCAGCAAATTTTGCACCAAAATGTTATATGGCATTCCTGCGTCAAATGCGTCTCTTAAGTAATTGTGGTAGGCTTGCGCCGCATTAGGCCAAAGATTGCTTGGGAATTCGCTTTTAATTCTTAGCGTATCAGAAATGCGCATTGTAAGTTTATCTATAAAGCCGCTGCTGCTTAAAACTTTATCAATTAAGACCTCGCGCTTTTTAGGATTATTAATTTTTATGAAGTCTTCAGCTTCTTTTGCGCTTGGCAAAAGCCCTGTGGCGTCAAGATAAAGCCTTCTTATAAACTCCGCATCAGTGCAAAGATTTGAAGGAATAATATTTGCCTCTTGCAGTTTTTTGGAAACAAGAAAATCTATTTTATTATTAGCTTCTTCTTTGGGATATTTTTTTATTTCCGATTTTTTTATGAGTATATTTGTTGTGCAAAATTTTCTGTTTAAAGAGGCGTTAACATAAACAGGCCCAAAACTTTCAGCCTTAATTTCAGAGCCTTTTATTTGCTTTAAATTTTTGTCGGATATTTGAATTCTTACAGAGTCAGAAATATCTTTTACGCTACCGTCAGAATATTCACCCAAAAATTTTAATTTTTTACTTTCGCCAATATTAAGCAGGATAAATGGGGTATCAGGATGTATATAAAGAAGTTCAGGAGCGCCTTCTTTGCGATATTTGCAGCCATCCTTTACCCAGTTTAAAAAAAGCTCAAATTCTTTTGGATTTTTTGTTTTAATTTCGCCCCCAAAATGAGGAGCCTGTCCAGATAGTTTTTTAATCAGCAAAGTATTTTCAGGAGAGTCTGCTTTAACAAAACGCCCTTTATAGCCAAATGCCAAATTTTCGTAATCAGCGCTGTTATCGCCTGCAAACATTGCAAACTTAAGCCCGCCAACGCCAAGTTCAGAGCCATGGCACTTAACATTGTTGCAAGAAAGCTCTGAAATTAAAGGAGCAATGTCGTCTTCAAAGTAAACAGTTTTGGGCTGCACAACATCTCCCAAGCACAAAGATGCGCAAGGCAAAGAAAAGAAAAGCACTTTAAAAAAAATCCCCATATTTCCCACTTATAGAAACCACAAGACAGTAAAGGTACAATCCTGTAAAAAGTTTCACTGCTCTGATTATCTTAATAAAAAATATTTATGCAAGAAAAAATCTTAAGGGCAAAACCCTTAAGATTTCTATTTATTAGATCTATGACTGAATTTTAGTTTTGATTTTTTCTGGAATTCAAAGTGTCTATTGCGTATTTCAAATTGTGCCTAACAATTATGCTGGATTTCATATAGATGATATCTTCTGCTATGTTTGTGCACAAATCTGCAATGCGCTCTATTGCCCTGCAAACAAGCAGATAGTGCATCTGCGCCATAGAATTTTCAGGATGTTTTGCTAGCGCTGCTTTTATGTTTGCGTAGCAATTTTTATGAATTTCATCAACAATGTCGTCGTCTTGACAAACGCCGATAGAGAGCATTTCATCGCCGGTTAAAAATGCGTCCAGGCAAGTTTTTAGCATGAAAACAGTTCTGGATGTCATTGTGTCTATATCAAAGGGAATATCTACACGCTTTTCTTCTAAAATATATTGCACACGCTTTGCGATATTTGTTGCTGTGTCTGAAATATGCTCCAATTCATTATTGATTTTTAGAACAGTTATGACAAAGCGCAGATCGCTTGCAACTGGCTGATGAAGCGCAAGAATTTTTAGACACTCGTCTTCAATTCCAACTTCGATTTCATCTACTTGTTTGTCTGCGGCAATAACCTCGTTTGCAAGTGGAATAGAAAGCTCTCTTAATGCTGTAACGCTTTTTCTGACGTTATTTTCTACAAGGTTCGCAAGCCCAAGTATCTTGGACTTTAGTTTATCTAAATCTTTAATTAAATGAGTGTTCATTTTAGCCGAACCTTCCTGTTATATAATCGTTTGTTGCTTGATGTTTTGGATTAGTGAAAAGATTTTTTGTTGTATCGTATTCTATGAGCTTTCCTTCATAAAAGAAAGCAGTAAAATCTGAAATTCTTGCGGCCTGCTGCATATTGTGGGTAACAACTGCAATAGTGTATTCGCCGGAAAGCTCTGCCACAAGATTTTCAATTTTTGATGTGGATTTTGGATCTAGAGCGCTGCAAGGTTCGTCCATCAATAGAACGTCTGGTTTAACTGCAAGAGCGCGCGCTATGCAAAGCCTTTGTTGCTGCCCGCCTGAGAGGCCCATTGCGCTTGAATTTAGTCTGTCTTTGACATCATCCCAAAGGGCGGCACGCTTCAAGGAATTTTCTACAAGCTCGTCCAGCTCTTGATTAGAAATTTTTCCGCTAAGCCTTGGACCATAGGCAACGTTATCGTAAATAGATTTTGGGAAAGGATTGGGTCTTTGAAAAACCATTCCAACCATTCTGCGCAAGGCAACAACGTCCATTCTTGGGTGATAAATATCTGTGCCTTCCAGTGCAAGCAGACCTGTGGTTTTGCAGCCCAAAACAAGATCGTTCATCCTGTTGATACAGCGCAAGAAAGTGCTTTTGCCGCAGCCGCTGGGGCCTATGATTGCAGTAACTTTTCCACGTTCAAAATTTACGTTCACATTTTTTACCGCATGAAATTTTCCATAATATACTGAAAAATCTTTTGCAGAAATTATTGCATTTTGCTCCAAGTTATCAGGAGGTGATTTATCTGTTTTATATTCAATATTGTTTTCCATTTTCGTCTTAGTTTTTTCTAGTGTCGTTATCATATTAAATTCTGTTTTTTTGCAATTTGGCTCTTATTAAAATTGCCACAAAATTTAGCGAAAGCACTATCAGGATAAGCGTTAAAGCCATTCCGTATTGCACATGCATAATTTTGTCTGCCATTTCGTGTTCAGAGCAGATGTTGTAAATATTCCAAGGCAGGGCAGGGCTTGGCTGGGTGAAAATTTCCCAAACTGCAAGGGCTGCGCCTGTGCTTGTTGCAGCCGTAAAAATAATAGGCGCAGTTTCTCCGGCGGCACGCCCCATAGAAATAATTATTCCCGTGAGCATGCTTGGCAAAGCGGCAGGCAAAATGACAGAGCAAATAGATTTCCATTTTGTTGCACCCAGCCCCAAAGACGCTTCTCTGTAAGAGTTTGGAACAGACTTTAAAGCCTCTTCGCAAGAGCGTATAATTGTTGGCAAAATTAAAAGTGCCAAAGTTATAGAGCCTGCCAATACGCTTTTGCTTTCAGAAATTTTCAATGTATTGATTAAGAATGCCAAACCAAAAAGCCCAAACACAATTGAAGGCACGCCTGCAAGAGTGCCAACGCACATTCTTAAAATTGAAATCAGTTTGCCTTCTTTAGCGTATTCAGAAAAATAAATTGCCGCAATTACTCCTAGCGGAGTTGCAATTATTAAAGAACCAAGTGTCAGGTAAAAAGTGCCAAGTATCATTGGCCAGATTCCGCCAAAGATATTTGAGTCGTAGGGGCTGTCAAAAAAGAATCCTAGGTAAATGGTCCAGTGAAATTGCATTAAATCATCCAGATTTTTTTGTGTGTATAAAATCATATCAGACACAGGACCGGATTTAAAATAATCTAAAGAATTTACTTTGACACTTTCTTCTGCGCCGCTTTCAGAAATTTTGTGAATGTCGATTTTTAGTATGGAATTTTTTAGCACATCAAGCGCCAAATTTTCTCTTGTTTGCCCATATTTTTGACGCAAAAGATTTGCAGCTTCTTTTTCTGCCAAAGTGGCGGGTCCCAAAAGTTCTCTGAAGCCTTTTTTGAGCTTTAAATAAGCCGCATTTTTAAGTTCAAATTCTTGCAATACTTTTGAAATTTCTGTGTCGGCACTGTCTAAAAAATTTCTTCTTAAAGAGAGTTTTTGAGATAGCGTAAGCTTTGATCCATCTGTTATTTGGGCTAGGTTTTCTTTTAATTCTTCAGGCAGATTTTCTTGAAAATCTCTTAGCGATTTTTCTAAAACAAGAGAGTTTTCATTATACTTAGAAAATCTGGAAAGCTCTTCAAATAAAGGTTTCCAGACATTATTGCTTATAGTGTAAAGCTTTTTAGTTTTTTCTTCTGCATTTGAAATTTGTGCGCACTTTAAAATTTCTGCTTTAGAAATTTCGATTTGTTTAAAGGCTTCATTTTTTGCGTCAGATAATTTGTCTTCATAATTTTTTTGACTTTTTGAGTTCTCAAAATCTGCCATCATTGTGTAGAGAACCTTGCGTGCCTTGTCAGATTTTTCCAGATAATCTGTGTAAGTAAAAGATGCTGTGTTTAAGTTTTCGTAAAGGAACTTTTCGTGCTCAACGCTTGCTTTAAAAATAACAGCCCCCAAGCCGCCATAAATTATTGGCGCTAGAAAAACCACAATGCTGACACACATCAAGCAAAGCGAGCCATATGCCGCCACTACAAAACTTTTGTCTAAAAATTTTCTGGTTTCAATATTCATATTATTTGCGTTTAAATTTCATTCCGGAGCCAATCCACTGGCTTATGGCATTCATGCTTAGGCCTGCAACTAGTAGGCAAAGGCTCATCGCAAAAAGAACGTGGTAGCGTGCAGAGCCTGTGCTTTGGTCTGCCTCTCCCATTTCGCCTGCAATTGTGGCTGTGAGGGTACGCACAGGTTCAAGAAAATTGTAAAAAGGTTCAGGTATTTTAAGGGAGTTTCCGCTTGCCATCCAGACAACCATTGTTTCACCCAAAACACGCATGAATCCTAGTATCACGCCAACTGCAATTCCGCTTTTTGCGCAAGGTAAAATCACTTTGAAAATTGTTTCAAAGCGTGTGCCGCCTAAGGCAAAAGAGCCTTCTCTCATGTCTCTGCCTACGCTTGAAATTGCGTCTTGCGAAATGCTCACTATTGTAGGAAGCGCCATTATTGCAAGTATTATAGAGGCATTTAGGGCGTTTGTGCCACTGCTGATTTTTATTTGAAAAGCCTCTGCTGCAAAATAAAGTGCAAGGCAAAAAAGCAAAGTGCAAATCAGAAAACGCACTATGTTTTTAGATTTTTTTGATGAAAGAAATTTTACTTTTTCTGTAATCAAATCTGAAAAATAAATTCCAAAAAATATTGCGCAGCAAGTTCCTAAAACCAGAACAACTACCGCAATTAACGCCCCTCCATGATTTTGTAAAAGTGGGGCAAAAATAACTATTGCAAAAAATCCGTAAGCAACAGAAGGGATAGCCGCCAAGAGCTCGGCAACAGGTTTGAATATTGAGGCCAGTTTTTTTGACACAATCTCACTAAGACAAACAGCCACCAAAATACCCAAAGGAACAGCAATTGCGCAAGCCCCCAGCGTTATCATAAAAGTTCCGTAAAAAATTGAGAGCGCTCCAAAATGAGGATTTCCCTCTTTTGAAGGGCTCCAATTTGTGCTTGTAAAAAATTCTTTTACAAAGCCTAAATTTTTAAAAAACGGCAAAGATTCTTTTACAATAAAAAACAGAATAAACAAAACTGCAAGAGTTGGTATTGCTGTAATTAAGAGCAAAATTGACTGCCCAAGCCTTGAAAGTATATTTTTAAATACAGAGCTTTGTCTGCCTAAAATAAGCTTGTCAGCTTTGTTTTTGTTTCTGTTTTCTGTCATAAAAGTGCAGTTTAAAATTAGCTATTCGCAAACAGGCACAAAGCCAAGTTCTCTGATAATTTCGCGCCCATCTTTTTTAAGGTGAATGTTTACAAAATTATATACGTGTGAACCCATTTTAGGATACTTGTTTGTGAACATAAAAAGCGGCCTCGAAATTTCGTACTTACCTGATGCAACATTTTTAAATGTAGGCAGAATTTTGTTGATAGAAAGAGGTTTAACCCCATCGCCAACAAAGCCAAGCCCCACATAGGCTATCGCGCCCGCAGTGGTTGATGCACGTGTTTTTGCCTGCCCATTAGAGCCAACATATTCTGCCGACTTTACTAGATCTTTTTTGTTTAGCACAAGTTCGTTAAATGTTTCGTAAGTGCCGCTATTAGTGTCACGAGATACAACTACGATTTTTAAATCGTCTCCGCCAAGTTCTTTCCAATTTGTAATTTTGCCTGTATAGATGTCTGCAAGCTGCTCTAGCGTTAGGCTTGAAACTTTATTTTCAGGATTAACTATTACTGCAAGAGCGTCGAATGCCACAACGTGGGCAACAGGAAGAATTCCTTTTTCCACGCATGAAGCAAATTCTTTGTCTTTCATAAATCTGGAAAGATTTGCTATGTCGCAGGCAGAGTTTGTGAGGCTTTTTACCCCGTTTCCGCTGCCCGATTCGCTGATAGTGATATTTACATTAGGGTAGATTTCTTTATAATAGTCGGCAAATGCCTTAGCGATAGGGCCCACTGTTGTAGAGCCGTCTATGACTATTTTTCCATCGGCAAATGTTGTTAGCGAAGTGGCAGCAATTGCAGTTAGTGCAAAGATTTTTGCAGTTTTTAATATTTTTGTTTTCATGTTTTTTCCTTTGATGAAACTTTTTAATTAGAACAGAATTTGAATCTGAGCTCTTAGCGCACTTACGTTTGCTTTTTTGTCGAAAGAGCCGCTTTCGTTAGATGGGCGCCCTTTAAATTGCGCGTATTCATAGCCTAACTGAAGTTTTACGTTGTCGCCCTGCAGATACCAATTTAGACCTAAGAAAATGCTTTGACCTTTTGAATATAAATTGCCGCCGCTTGAAGTAACATCAGGTGCGCTGCTCATTGCTTTGCTAATTTGTACGCCTCTGCCGTCAGTATCTAACCAAGAGTACCTTAAAGTAGGTGCAATAGCGCCAAGGTCGCCAATATTGAACTTGTATTCAACGCCAATGTTGAAACCTTGTGGCATTGCATTGTCATAAGAGCCGCCTGAAATTTTGCCATCTTGAACGCCTGCAAGCAGATAGTCTGTCCAAACTGTCAAACCTTCGTAGCCAATTTTTGCGTAAGGATTGATGCCCCAAATTTCTGTATTGCCATTACCTGATGTGCTTGTGTTTGCACCGGGTCCATAGCCGGCATTTAGGCCTACAGTATATTTAAAGTCGTCAATGCTGCCATCGTATACAATGTTGCCCCAAACGTTCACATTGTTGTCTGCGCCCGTACCGCCCGGTTTAACACTATAG
>JAVBSE010000181.1:0-3948 GCA_031547315.1 Opitutales bacterium | reverse complement strand
CTGCAAAAGGCTACACAGACCTTTCATTTTTTACTGCAAATCCTAAAATCTGCGCTGAAGTTGCAAGCGTTTTTAATACTCTTACAGGGAAAGTCGCAAATCCTAAGTTTGAAAAGCTTGTTATTGCACCATTTTCTTTTCATTCAAAATTTGAAGACCTTGTGCGCAAAGAAATTGAAAACGCTAAAGCCGGCAAACCTGCAAGAATCATTGCAAAAACCAATGCAATTGTGGAACAAAGCATTATAGATTTGCTTTACGAGGCGTCTAAAGCAGGTGTCAAAATAGACCTTATTGTGCGCGGCATTTGTTGTTTAGTGCCTGGGCTAAAAGGCATCAGCGAAAATATAACTGTAAGAAGCTTGGTTGGAATCTACCTAGAGCATAGCAGAATCTACTATTTTGAAAATGCAGGAAATCCTATTGTTTACGCAGGTTCGGGAGACTTGATGGACAGAAATATGTTCAGGCGCATTGAATGCATCTACCCAATTGAAGCGCCAAAATTAAAAGCAAGAGTGATTGACGAAATCTTAACAGCGCTTCTGGCAGACACAAAGTATGCAGAACTTTTGCACGTTAACGGCGCATACTACAAGAGCCCAGAAATGGCGCAGTCGCAACAATTTTCAGCGCAAGAGCACTTTATGGAACTTTCTAAAAAATTAGAATCTGAAGTAAATTCAGAGATTTTTTCAAAAGATTTGACATTTAAAAACAAGAAAAGAAAATAAACCAGTTTATGAATAAAGTAATATCAGCAACACCTCTAAAAGAACTTGATCCAATTGTTTTTGACGCAATTCAAAAAGAAACAGAGCGCCAGCAAACACATTTGGAACTCATAGCTTCTGAAAATTTCACCCTCCCTGCTGTGATGGAAGCAGTGGGCTCTACCCTCACAAACAAATATGCTGAAGGTTATCCTGCAAAGCGTTATTACGGCGGCTGCGAATTTGTAGACGTTGTTGAACAGCTTGCTATCGACAGGGCAAAACAGCTTTTTAATGCCGAGCACGCAAATGTGCAGCCGCATTCCGGCTCTCAGGCAAATATTTCTGTTTACACAGCAATGCTAAAACCCGGCGATAAAGTTTTGGCTATGTCGCTTACAGACGGCGGCCACCTAACACATGGCCATCCTATGAATTTTTCAGGCATGATATACAATATTGTGCCTTACGGCGTTGATGTAGAAACAGGCATGATAGATTACGACAAGCTTGAAGCAACAGCCCTCGCAGAAAGCCCAAAAATGATAATTGTAGGCGCAAGCGCATATCCAAGAATTATCGATTTTGAACGTGTGGGCAAAATTGCAAAAAAATGCGGAGCTCTTTTAATGGCAGACATAGCCCACATTGCAGCCCTTGTTGCAGCAGGCGTTCACCCTGCCCCATTCCCACATTGCGACTTTGTTACAACAACAACTCACAAAACGCTTCGTGGCCCAAGAGGCGGCATAATTATGTGCAAGCAAGAGTTTGCAAAAGCTATAGATTCTTCTGTATTTCCTGGCAATCAGGGTGGTCCTTTAATGCACGTTATTGCAGGCAAAGCAGTCTGCTTAGGCGAAGCGCTTAAAGATTCTTTCAAAGAATACGCAAAACAGATTCTTAAAAATACAGCAACACTTGCAAACGAACTTATGAAGCGTGGGCACGGCCTTTGCTCTAACGGCACAGACAATCATTTACTTTTGATTGACCTGCGCAAACGTAACCCGGACCTCACAGGTAAAGTGGCGCAAATTGCATTAGATAAAGCGCATATCACAACAAACAAAAACACAGTTGTTGGCGAAACCCGCTCACCTTTCCAAACAAGCGGCATTCGCTTGGGAACTGCTGCAGTTACTTCACGTGGCATGACAGAAGCAGAAATGGTTTTGATTGCAGAGGCTGTAGACCTTGTTCTTTCAAATCCTGAATCTGAAGATGCAATTTTAAAAGCTAAGTCTATAGCGTTAGATCTTTGCAAAAAGTTCCCGCTTCCTTACTAAGCTAAAAGATAACTTAAACATTAAGCGTATGAAAAAAATTCATACGCTTATTTTTTTTCAAATATTTTTGAAGAAAAAATATAAACTAAAATAAAAGTCAAAATTGCAAAAGCAAGTGAAAGCAAAATTGCAATAATACTTGCCCTGTAAGTGGGTAAAACAAATGCGGAAGAAAACGCAGCAAGCAAAGAAGCAAGCAAAACTACCAGCGCATATTTCAAAGAGGCAAACACAGCAAGCCTACTGCCAGACCAGCCCGAAATTTTCAAAGAAAGATACTCATTTTTATTTGAAAGAAAGTGAGTAGATGCCATCAGCGCCAAACCTAAAACGCCTAATACCGCCCCTGCCAAACCCAATTGCAAAAATATTGAAAGATAAGAATTTTGCAAAGCGTTATATTTTTCTAAACGTTCGCTTATAAGTTCAGAACTTGGGTAATAGGCCTTAAATACGCTCAAAACAGAAGCTTCATCCAAACCATTTGCAGCACATAAAAAAATCTGAGCTCCTTCAATTTGCGGAAATATTTTGGCAAAATTTTCTTTTGAAATCAGTAAAGAGCCTTGTAAAACATTAGGCGCCAAACTTGCAAGCAGTTTAAATTTCCAAGTTTTCCCTCCCACCTGATATTCTATTGTGTCTCCTAAATTTTTCTTCATGCTCCAAAGCAGCGCAGCCTCATCTATAATAGCAGGTATCTGTCCATCATCTAAATTTAAAGCTAAAACATCCCAAGTGCTGTGCGGAATATTTTTTGCATAATCTTTGAACGTGAATGTACCCTTTTTTTTAAATTGCAAATAATCCAAAGCCAAAATCTGAGGATTAGACACCCTATTTAAATTCAAACAATCGGCCGTAGATGCTTGATAAAGCTTTAGTGGCGCTATTTCAAATTTTGAAACAGAAATATTTGGACAGGGCAAAGCAGTTTTTATAAAATAACTGTAGCCTCCCGATGCAGATGAGGCCTCCTTTAAATCGCCAGTAGCAAGCTTATTTAAACCCACAATAAAAATTAAATACGCAGCAATAGACGCAATTAATAAGAGCGAAAAAAGCCTCTCTCTAAAAAAAGAAAGCAAAATAAAATTAAAAAATTTAAATCTATTTTTTAGCTCAAAATCCCTAATAAAAAATGAACGCAAAAATAAAAGCAGTGCAAAAAAACTTAAAACAGAAATAAGAGCCCTAAAAAATAAATCTTTAAAATGAAAAGAAACAATAAATAAAAATGCATAAATCAAAAACCCCAATACAAAATAGCAGAAGGATTTTTTCTTTTCACACAAAGGCTTTAGAGGCTTTGAAATATTTTTTAAATTTGCCTTTAAGACAAAATATAAAGTGCCTACAGACAGTAAAGAGGAAATTAAAAATGAATAAATTAAACTAGAAATTTTTGCGGAAAATAAAATTGCTCCGCCCGCAGCCACGCCAGACCAAAAACCATTTAAGACCAAAACTAAAAGTTTTGCCAAAATAAAACCTCCAAAAATTCCTGCAAATATGGAAAAAAGAATCGCAATCAAAAATTCGCTAAAAAATATTTTTAAAATTAAAAAATCTGAAAACCCAAAAAAAGCATATTCTCTAATTTCTTGAATTCTGCTTCTAAGAACAGATTTAAGCGCGATTGCAAGTAATGTCAAACTGGCTAAGATAACAAAAAAACTTAAGCCTAAAAACAAAGATGCAAAATCTACGCCATTTTTTGCATTAGCATATGCATCAATTTTAGGATTAAAAATACTAAAACCAAAATCCTGAAAACTTACATTTTTAAGAATTTCGTTTATATTGTCGCCCCATCCAAGCTCATACGCAGTGGTTGCACCTAGCGCATTGCCCCACAATTTTTTTGCATCTTCGTAAGACAAAAGAAGCTTAGGAGTGTATGAATATTTTTTCCAGTACGCTTTGTCTGCCTCTCTTATCCTATC
>JAVBSE010000219.1:0-17211 GCA_031547315.1 Opitutales bacterium | reverse complement strand
TTCTCACAGAAGGCGCTGCAATAATGCTTGTAGTAAACAAGTGGGACTACGCAGTAAAAGCTTTTGAAGAAGGCAAAATGCCATCTTATCAAAACATTGCTCAGTTCAGAGAACGCTTTGAAGAAGCCGTGCGTGAAAAATTGTTTTTCTTAAACGACTCTCCTGTTCATTTTGTTTCCGCAAAAGAAGACAAAGGTCTGGAAGGCCTCTTGATAGAGGCTTCTAAGCTCTATCGCAAAATGACAAAAGATTTGCCCACTCCCAAAATCAATATATTTCTCAAAAAACTTTTGGAAGAAAATCCGCCCAAATATGTGGCAGGCAAACGCTTCAAAATATACTACGCAGTACAAACTTCAAAGCGTCCTATCACTTTGCGCCTTTACTGCAACAATGCGGATAATCTTCAAGACGCTTACAAAAAGTTTTTGGAAAAATCTTTGCGAGAAAACTTTAATTTGGGCGGACTGTCGCTCAAGCTTGAGCTTATCGGTAAAACTGTAAAAACGGCAAATGAGCGCCTTGAACAAAGAGCAGCCTCAAGACCAAAACCTAAGAGCGCAAAATCAGACAGTAAAAAATCTGAAAGAACAAGCGGAACAAAAACGGGCACTGACCCACGCCGCAAAAATTCTCTTAAAAAGTTAATAGCTAAAAAAGAAGCAATGCGCCAAAAACTAAAGGCGCTTAAGACTGCAAAAAAGAAAAAATGAAGATAGCATTTATGGCATCAGATGCAGTGGCTATCCCTGCAATGAATGCGCTATTTGAGCGTGGGCTGCTTGCTTGCGTTATCAGTAATGCAGATAAGCCTAAAGGGCGTGGTAAAAAACTTTCGCCTAACGACGCTGCAGCTTGGGCAATTTCTAAAAATTTACCACTGCTGCGCCCTGAATCTACGCCTGACGAAACTTGCATTTCTTGGATGAAAAGCTTTGGTGTAGATTGCATTATCGTGATGGCTTATGGTAAAATTTTGCGTGAAAATATTTTGAATTTTCCGTCTTTGGGCTGCTTAAATTTGCATGGCTCAATTTTGCCTCATTTGCGCGGGGCCTCCCCTATTGAAACTGCGATTGCGCTTGGGGACAAATCAACAGGCGTAAGCCTAATGAAGGTCGTAAAAAAAATGGACTCTGGCGATGTTGCAGACACGCTCCTTACGCCGATTGCAGACAGAGAAACCGGCGCAAGCCTGCGCAAAAAAATTGCAGAAGACGCAGCAAAACTCCTAGTTAAAAATCTTGAGAAAATTGAGAAGAATGCGCTTTTGTTTACGCCTCAAAAAGAAGCAGAAGCAAGCTACGCCAGAAAGCTCTCAAAAGCAGATATGATGCTGGATTTCGGCAAAAGCGCAAAAGAACTTGATGCAAGAATCAGAGCCTTTGGCGCAGGTCTTGTTGAATGGCAAGGAGGCTGCTTAAAAATTTTAGAAAGCTACGCAGAAGGCGAAACTGAAAATAAAAATTTTGCTCAAGTTAACGCAATAAAACCCGATTATATTGAGATTGTTTGCGGCAAAGGTGTACTAAAAGCTACAATGCTGCAAGCCCCTTGTGCAAATGCGCTCAAGGCTTCTGATTTTGCAAACGGCTGCAAAATTATGCCCGGGCTCAAATTAAAAAGCGCAAGCAATGCACCTCTTTTAAAGGCGCAAATTTAAAAACTTGAACTATCAAAAAAACAGTATTTTATAAGATGAAAATGAACTATCTAAGAACACTTTACACACTAATGGCACTTGCATTTGCAAGTATCTTTTTGGGTGCTTGCAATACTGTAACGCATGATTCTGAGTTGCAGGCCATGCTTTCCAATACTTCTTGGACGCCAACTTATGTTCTTGGACAAGAAGGCCTAGACTTGCCATCAGCAACAAATCCTGCAGAGCGCACATTTATTAAGCTTACTCCTAGGGGACATGGCTTCTTTTTGATTGAAGGCAAGGCGGGTGAAAATACTTTTTCTGGACGTGCAGAAATCAGACTAGGCAATTCAATCAACTTTGTGCCTTTTACTTCTACCATAAAAGTTGGCCAATATTCTGCGTATGAAGCTCGCTTTTTTAGAGCGTTAATTGCAACACAGTCTATTAAGTTAAATGGCAATAAGGCAGAACTATATTACAAAGATAATTCCAAGGGCGATATAACTGTTATGAAGCTTGAAAGAATAGAAAACTAAAAGCTTTTTTCAGATAAAACAAAAAAACGTTCTAATAAATTTTAGAACGTTTTTTTGTGACTAATATTCTTGCCTCACCCTGACACTAATCCGCAAAAAACTGTTAAACAAGAGAAAATGCACCTAGTACTAGGCGCAAAAAAAACTTGCGAAATGAGTGTAAAAATTGCACTCGCATTTGCAATAGAAACGCGCCCAGTTCTAAATCCCACTCCCTAAAAGCTGTCAAACGTACACTAAGACGAGTATACGAAAAAAGCCCACGCAGAGAGTGTATAAAGAATACATGACCTGTGTGGGCTTTTTTTCGTAACGGAGTATTAGTTACGTTTCACAGCTTTTCTGCGATAGATGGCAAAGCCTAGCGCAAGCACACCAAATATTGCAGCATAAGTGCTAGGTTCGGGAACTGCTGTATACAAAAGCTGCGCATAGATCTTGTTGCCTTCACGAACAAATCCCTCATAAGTCCATTCTTGCCCAAGAGCAGAAGTATTAATTGCGCTAATGTTTGCGATGTTCACTGTTTCAGATATCAGACCAATCAAATAGCTTACGCCACTTTCAAATGTAGCACCTTGCTCAAATGAGAAGTTCTCAAAATCCACATACCATGTAGACGCATTCGTTGGTACGCCGCCTGAAGAGTGTGTCCAAAAGAAGCTTGTAGGTTTGCCTTCGCTTGCTACTGAAACTTTGTCAGCAGAAATATCTTCCATTTTAAGATTAATAGTTCCTCCTGCCTTTAGCCATAAATTGCCTGTAGTAAAAGCTACATTACCTGAACCATAAATATTAAAAATCCCGGTAGAATCTGCCTTATCGGCAAAGCCCATATTGCTGTTAACCTTCAAATTTCCACGAACATTTACAGTTCCACTTGCCCCTACTGTGCTGCCCACAACAAGCTGACCTGTACCAGTAATTTCAACAGATGCTGTTTTTTCTATATTTAGAATGCCACTGGAGCCAACGCCATCAACGGCATCTTTATTGCCAAGGTATATATAACCTGAAGTTGTGTAAGAAGAGCCGCTTTTTACAGTAAAAATACCTGTTGCCGATATGGCGTCGCCTATTGCAATATTCGCATTATGCGTAAATCTTGTATTATTTTGCAATATCAGCTCAACATTAAGAGCTGCAGCATGATTTGCAATCGCAACCCAACCACTAGCTACGGCAAATTTTGCGTCATCCATCACAACGGTACCTGAATTTATTACAAGTTTTGAGACTGTAAGCTGATCTGTAACGCCGATTAAAGTTGTAGTTTTGCCATTGCCATCCGCATTAAAAAGAACATCTCCGGTATCTGTAAGACCTGATATTTTGCCATTTGTCCAATTGGCAGTGTCGTTCCAAAGACCATTATCCGGATTGTTATATTGTCTGGTTCCTGCACTTAAAGTTGTTGCTGCAAAAAGCAAGAGCATACTTGTATATAGTAATTTGGTTTTCATGTGTTCCAATGTTTTTTAGTTTGTAATTTAATGTTCTACTTTAAACGTGATAAATACATTTAACGTAGCAAGTAAGCCTGTCAAATTATAGCAATGCGATTTGTTCATATATGAACAAACCCTGTTTTTTTTCAAAATGCAGCGCAAGTCTTATGACACTTGAAAGAATAGAAAACTAAAAGCTTCTTCAAATAAGACAAAAAAAACGTTCGCTTAATTGCAGAACGTTTTTTTGTGCAAATTGGTAAAAAATGAAAATACTATTCGCCTCTAAATTGAGCATTTAACTCATTGATAGGAGCCAAAAGTTTGTAAATGGGGAAAGCTTCG
This sequence comes from Opitutales bacterium, assembly GCA_031547315.1. Taxonomy (GTDB): domain Bacteria; phylum Verrucomicrobiota; class Verrucomicrobiia; order Opitutales; family Intestinicryptomonadaceae; genus Intestinicryptomonas. Next base: position 13,234 of record JAVBSE010000219.1, on the reverse strand, counting down.
CAAATTTGAGTGAACGCATCCACATCTTTTGGAAAGCACTTTCCGCCATATCCAAGCTTTCCGTCATGACCAGGCACACTAGTATGAGGCTCGTTAATATATCCGCTTAAAAGAACGCTCTCTCTAACCTTGGCAAAGTCTAAACCGCGCTTTTGGCACAAATCGTATATGCCATTAAAATATGTTACTTTTAATGCTCCAAATACATTGTGCGCATACTTGCCAAGTTCTGCCTCTTCAGAAGTCATTGTAATATATTTTTTGCCCACAAAAATTTTTGAGAGCAAATCGCTTTCTGCAGTGAATACCATTGGCTGTCTGCAAAAGTCTTCATAAGCTGTGCGCTCTGTTAGAAATTCCGGCATAAAATACACACGTTTAGACAAGTCTTTAGATAGTCTGTCGCAAGTGCCGGGAAGCATTGTGGTACGAATAAAAATTGGAACATTTGGCAAGCCCCTAATAATTTCCTTAAGAGTATCAAGATTTTGCGAGCCATCAGATTCGGTTGGAATATGAATGGAAATAAAAACTACATCTACGCAGTCAAGGCTGTCATTCATATTTTTATATGGATCTGACACAAAAACAGAAACGGCTTTATTATATTCTTCCAGCCATTTTTTAAGTGCGCCTCCAATAAATCCGCAGCCTACAATTCCAAGCTTAATGTTATTCATAAGTAATAAAAAATATTGGAGACAATCTCCAAATAAGCGTCTTATGCTTTCAATATTGATTTTATCTGTCAACTCAAAAGTAGAAACGCATACAAAGCGAAAAACTACTTAATATCTTCTTTTGTGATGAGAATTTTTGCAGGCTTTTTGTCTGGCAAATCGTACATAATATCAAGCATTAGGCTTTCCATTATAGAGCGCAAACCTCTTGCGCCTGTTCCTAATTTTAGCGCCTTATCGGCAATAGCCTCAACTGCCTCATCAGTAAAATCCAAACTTGTGCCATCTATTGCAAAAAGCTTGCCATACTGACGCAGCAAAGAATTTTTTGTAGAGCTTAGTATATGAACAAGGTCATCTCTTGTAAGCTTGTTTAATACGCTCACCATAGGCAGACGCCCAATAAATTCAGGAATAAAACCAAAGTTTACCAAGTCTTCAGGCTGAACATTTTGCAAGATATTTCCTTCAGAACCGTCTGCCTGTTTAGGATTTGCAGAAAAACCCAAAACCTTGTTATCAGAACGCTTTTGGATAATTTTTTCTAGCCCCACAAATGCGCCGCCGCAAATAAAAAGTATATTACGAGTATTAACTCTTATATACTCTTGATCAGGATGCTTGCGCCCGCCTTTTGGCGGAACATTGCAGACAGTGCCTTCTAAAATTTTTAAAAGCGCCTGCTGAACACCTTCGCCGCCAACGTCTTTAGTGATAGAGACATTTTCTGTTTTGCGGCAAATTTTATCAATTTCGTCCACATAAATTATGCCTGTTTCAGCTTTGGCAATGTCGTAATCTGCCGCGCGCACTAAGTTGAGAACAATATTTTCAACGTCCTCTCCAACGTAACCCGCCTCTGTAAGAGTTGTGGCGTCTCCCATTGCAAAAGGAACGTCCAAAAGTTCTGCAAGCGTGCGTGCCAAAAATGTTTTGCCGCTGCCTGTTGGGCCTATTAAAAGTATGTTGCTTTTTTCAATATCTACATCATCAAAAGTCTTCAACAAATCAGATTTTTCCGACTTGTCTTTTAAAGCCTTTAAACGCTTGTAATGATTATAAACAGCAACGCTCAAAACTTTTTTTGCATTATCTTGACCAACTATATACTGGTCTAAAATTCGCTTAAGCTCTGAAGGATTTTTAAGCTTTAAATCAAAAGTTTCTTCAGCTTCTTTTTTTACAGATTCGCCTAAATCCATGCCCCTTAGCTTTAGCACATTATGCAAAGCGCCAACGCAGTCCGGGCAAATTAAAACGCCGTCCATGCCTGCAATTAGACCCTTAACCTGAGTGGGACCTCTGCCGCAAAAGCTGCATTTATTTTCTTCGCGCTTCATCGCAAATTAACGTGGCTTAGACTCTATAACATTGTCGACAATGCCATAATTTTTGGCATCTGTTGCCGACATAAAAAAGTCTCTGTCAGAATCTTTATGAATTTGCTCCACAGTTTTGCCTGTATTTTTTGCCAAAATTTCATTGATGATTTTGCGCCATCTTAAAATTTCATTAGCCGCAATAGTGATATCTGAAGTCTGCCCTCCTGCGCCTCCATGAGGCTGATGTATCATCACTCTGGAATTTGGCAATGCAAAGCGCTTTCCCTTTGTGCCGCCCGAAAGCAGCACTGTAGCCATGCTTGCAGCTTGGCCAACGCAGTAAGTGACAACGTCGCAATTCATAAAATTCATAGTATCTAAAATAGCCATGCCTGCAGTAACAGAACCGCCGGGGCTATTTATGTACATATGCACATCTTTTTTAGGGTCTTCCATTTGCAAAAACAGAAGCTGGGCCACAACCGCATTGGCGACATAGTCGTCAATGGGCGTGCCTATAAAAATAATTCTGTCTTTAAGCAAGCGAGAATAAATGTCCCAAGTGCGCTCTGTTCTGCCATCGCGCTCAAAAACGTATGGAATATTGTAATAACTCATTTTGTTTTTTTCCTATTTGGGAAATCTTATCGGCAATGCCTAAAAAGAATTAAGCCTGTTTAACTTCAACTTTTTCTGCAATAAAGTTGATAGCCTTCTGAAGCAAAGCATCAGAGCGCATTCTGTTAACTCTTGCCTGGTCTTTCTTAAGGCTCTTAACAAGTTCTTCAGGACGTACTCTGTTGCGCATAGCTTCTTGCCAGAGCATGCGGCTCATGTCTTCGTCAGTCACTTTTAGCTTGTTGGCTTTAGCAACTCTTGCAAGGAAAACTCTCATCTTAGCTCTTGGCTCTGCCTCTTTTGATGCAGATTCAATAAGCGCCGCAGAGTTTGCCTGCAAAGCGTCTTGCGTAGCACCTGAAGACATAAAACGCATCATCATTTCTTGCAAAACGCTCTGACGTTCTTCTTCAACTGCGCTTTCAGGAAGCGGAAACTGAATCTGCTCTAAAAGCTGCTCAACAGCCTTCTGGCGCTTTTGCACTTCATTGTGCTGAGTCTTTTCTGTTGTGATGTCTTTAGCCAAACGCTCACGCAATTCTGCTTCTGTTGCAGCGTTGAGAGTCTTCAAAAATTCTTCGTCAATTTCAGGCAACTTCTTTTCACGAACGTCTAAAAGTTCTACTTCATAAATTGCAGTTTTGCCTGCAACTTTTGCATCTTCAAAATCTTTAGCAAAAGTGAAAGAGATTTCTTTCTTGTCGCCCTTTTTCATGCCAACAACGCCCTCTACAATAGCAGGAACGCCAGGCACATCCATATTGCCTGCTTCTTCCCAAGTATTTTTCTGAGAGCCATACATTGCAGGCTTTTCCATAATTTCTTCTACCAAAACGCCGTCAATTTTGCCTGTGTAAGAAACTTGAACAAAGTCGTTCTTCACAACAGCTCTGTCAACCTCGTTATACTGAGCACGCTGATTTCTGTAAAAATCTACAGTCTTTTGTATTTCTTCTTCAGTAGCTTCTGTGCTTGGAAGCTCTACAACTGTTTTGTAGTCTTCAGGAAGCTTAATTTCAGGATAGATGTCTGCAGTAAAGTCTAAAGTTAGCGGAGCATTTTCTTCAATCTTAACTTCAGCCAAATCTACAACTGAATACAAGTCGAACTCTTTAATTTCATTAAGAGCGCTTGCAGCCTTGTTAACAAGCACCTGCTCTAGCTGCTGGGCAATTTCTTTAGTGAAACGCTGAATAATCATAGCCTTAGGAGCCTTGCCGGCTCTGAAACCTGGAACTTTTGCATTTGCAACAAAGTCTGCAGTTACAGCTTCTTTTTCTTTGCTAATTTCTGCTGCGTCAAAAGTAACGGAGATCTTTTTTCTTGTATCGTTTACGTTCTCAATATTTGTCTTCATAAAATTTTATATAAAAAGTAACGAAACGAAGCTAGCAGAGAACAAAACACAGTCAAGCATTTAGCAAGCTCTTTAAACTTTTTTCACTCAGCTTTATTTTGCTAATATTTGCTGATTTTTAAGAACGCAAAAATTTAGCATCTCAAAAACTATTCAGATTGAGGTAGAAGCTCTTTGTAAACTTTGTCGTAATTTGCATTTAGCTTTATCAATACCAACCATCGCATTTTGCAAATTTTTGGATTTTTCCAGTCTGCCTCACGCAGCCAATAAGCGTCTCTGTCGCCGGTTACAAACAAATACTCTTTTGTCTCTTTGTTATAGCCAATAATAAAACCGCCCCTTACGTGCCAAGCATCGCCTTTGCGTTCCTTGAGATTCTGAGAGCTTTCTTTTAAATATTTTTCAGTATTTTTTGTCTTTAAAAGAGTTTCTCTGATTTTAAGACGCTCTTTTATTGCTTCATACATAGTGTCAGAAAAATTAAATTCAATGATCACAGGAATCCCCGCATCAATATTTTTATAAATTGTTGCGTTAGAAAATTTTGCATTTTCAAAAGTTCCGCAGCGTTTTGATTTAAAAAATTCATTTAAAAAATTCCATCTCCAATTAGGATCAGATCTTTCTTCTTCAGGAATTTCAGCTATAAGTGAATTCCATACTTTGGCATCAAAAAAGAACGCACCCATCATCTCTTGATACTGCATACCAAGAAGATTGCGGCCCTCTTCAATGACAATGTCTCCATTATCATACTTTTTTATGCTTGCCTTTATTTCCTTCATTTTGCCGCCAAGCTCTTGAGCCTCGGCACTTGCAAAACAAAAAACTAAAGTAAATAGTAAAGCCTTAAAATAAAGCGTTTTTTGTAAGATAGAACTAAATTTATTTTTTCTCATTTCTTCCCTTTATTTTTAGTGTTTTTAGAGCGATAATTCATAATAGCGACAGAGTCTGTCATTTTAGACATCTCTTCTTCTGTGTACCAAAAAACTTCTCCTGGGCCCGTTTTAACGCAAAACTCTTTTGTGTGCTTGTTGTAGCCAATTATAGTTTCAGGATGAGATATTCCATTTTTTAGTTTTTCTTTTCTTAGTTCGATTGGAAATTTCTTTAAATTTTCTGCCAAATCTTCCTTAGTTTCCAAATCAAATCTGGCCTTATTCCTTTGCTTAAAAGTAGGATAGCTCTCTGAATTGAATTTGAATGTGCAAACCACAATTATTGTGCCATCATCTATAAGACTCATTATTTTTCTGGAATTAAAGCGCTTACTTTCTTCAACATACTTTATATTTACCCTGAGCTCTTTTTTCAAATATGCGCCCAAAAATGGAGGCACTGTCCACCAGCCTCTGAATTCTGTTTTTTCCATGGCTTTCACAAGCTTTTCATAGTCCATATCCGGAGCAATATGAAATATTAAAGGCATAAACAGCGGCTTTATGTAACTATGGTCATCATAAGAAACATTGGGTTGATTTCTGTTGTTATAATAAATCATTACATCGCCATTATCGCTTGTGCTGACAGTTTTCTTTAAACGCTCAATGCGCTCTTTTTGCGTTTCTGCATTTGCAAAGCAAAAAGAAAAGAAAATACAAATTATTAAACCACACTTTGCAATTAAGTTAAAAGTGCATTCCACTCTACTAATTAAGCGAGCGTTTTGGATTTTAAATATAGATTTTAGGTAGTTTTTATTCATTTCGTCCTTTCTTGTAAAGTCATCTGGACTTTATATGACGCTATTTTTTATCCACCTTAAAATAATATGCAAGCTTTATTTTCAAAAAAATGCGCAGTAATTTGCACTTCCCAAAAAAAACGCAATGCTCTTGTGCAAAAAAACGGGGTTCAAGCAACGAACAAGAAGGGCGTGTACCAAGTACTCGCCCTTTTTATTTTGTAAAAATCTTTTCTTAACAATGAAACGTATTTTGGTGCAATGAGTTTTGCGGAAAAACTAGGCGTAAAATAAAAAAAACGATAGCTGTATTTACATACTGCTATCGTTAATTTTTATTTTAGAACACTGTTTTTACCAAAAAGCGTTCGCCAAAATACGTTTTATTCTGATATCTCCTGATCACAAGTCTCCTCCTCCATCTTGCGGTCAACACGCAAATTGCGGTACCAAAGGAAGTAAAGAGCAATAATAGAAATTACAAAAACAGGAAGTATGTAAGAAACCATCTCCATATTGTGTATGATTAAAAGCATAGGCAACATAAAGAGAGTAACCTGATACAAGAACGCAAATGGCAAAGCTGCAATGTCGCGGCGATTTTCGCCATCAATATAAGAAAGCTGCTCTTTGTTTAGGTGCTTACGTACAGGGCCCCAGAAGCCAAATGGACGTGTCTTTTTGTAGAAGTGTACAAGAGTTTCCATTGGTGTAGCCTTTGTCATCATACAGCCAACAATAGTTGCTGTAAATGCAAACACTGCCACAAAGCCAAATTTAATCCAAGGCGCCCATTCTAAGCCAAAAATAAGAATTTCGTTCTGCTGGAATATGCGCTGCAAAATTGCCGCCACACCGCCTGAGGCCATACCAAAAGCAACGCCCCAGCCATTCATGCGCCACCAATACATCCTCAAGAAACCAGGAACAAATAAGCCTGTTGTAACGCTCATGATAATCCAGTCCCAAACGTCGTTAATGCTTGTGAAAATTAAAGATAAGCAGTAACCCAAGCCTGCAATCAAAATAGTTGTCATCCAAGATGCAGTGATAAGCTCTCTGCGGCCTGCTTTAGGGCGCAAGCGATTTTGATAAAGGTCTTTAACCGCATAAGCTGTTGCAGAATTTACTGTTGAGCCAAAAGTAGACATAGAAACAGCAATCAGCGTTACAAGCAAAACGCCAAGCCAGCCGGGGCCAACGTTTTCTATGATAACTGCAGGCAGAATTCTCTCTGGGTCTGTAGTTCCGTGGAAGCCAATGATTGAAAGTTTTTTCTGCCATTCATCGCCCAAAATGTCTTTAACTTTTGCAAGAAGTTCCGGGTTAAAGTTAGGATTATTGACAAGAGCAGTTGTTACGCTGTGCCAGTTAGATTTTGTCAAATTAGGATACGCTTCACGAATAAGCTCTGAAACGATTTTCATTTTACCTACACTTGCAAGCTTAGTCTGCCACTCGGCGCCAAGCTCTGCTTCAAGATACTTAACCATTGTAGGGTTTGCCATATCAACAGAATCAATAAGTTCTCTCCAAGTTTTAGAAAACTTAGGGTCGTGCTTGGCAAAAATTCTGGAAGCTTCGTAAGCTTTAGAGTCGTCGATTTTTTCAATCTTTGCCCAGTCTGAGCCAAGCAGCGCAGCCAAATCCCTTGCAGGTGCCTGCGCAGGATTTGCCTTTGCCTTTGCAAACTGCGCATCAACACGCTGACTTTGAATAAAGCCTTCAATATTGCGATGATGCTCAAGATCGTTATCTTTATTGAAATAATTGTTAACAGTAACAAGACCCAAAATAGCAACGCCTATCATCATAGGCCAACGCACAGAAATAAGTATTGAAACAAGCGCATTAAGCTTGCCGCACTCTTTGTCGCTCTTGGCTGCAAAATACTTTTGGTCGGCGCCGCTTGCAAGACCCGAAATACTCTGCTGAACCATATAAAAGCCCATAGCAATTATTAGGAACTGGAAGTAATGATACTCAGGGTCTTTAGGCATATCTACCTGCCACGAAGGCAGAGCCTCTGACCAATGCGTATTGCCTGTTACACTTGTAGCAAGGTCGCTCAAGCTCTGCGCCGCAGTAATAGTACTGCCTGCTTCAGGAATGAACATATTGTAAACAATAAATGAAAGCGCAATGGCTGCTGATATAACAAGTATAGACTGCAAAATGTCGGCAGCAACAACGCCATAAAAACCGGCAGAAGCCACATAAATAACAGCCAATGCCGCAAAGCCTATAGCACAAATGTTGGGCGAAAATGGGAAAAACAAAGAAAGAAACTGACCTGTGCCTCTTAGCAAATATGCAATCATACCAATAACAGGCAAGATTGAAACTATAGCTGTAAGCAAACGTGCAGCGTCAGCATCTTTGCCATTGCCAAAGCGGAACTGCATCCACTCTGCACCTGTCATTACGCCAGAGCGCCTATGCCACTTTGCAGTAAAGCAAAGAAGGAATACCAAAATCAAAACAGCCCCGCCTCTGAACTCAATAAAAAGCGCACGCGGACCAATAAGGAAAATAAACGAGGTAATAACCATCGTTCCCGTAAGGTCGAACCAATTTGACATCCCTGAAGTGCCCAAAAGATACCAAGGCAATCTTCGGCCTCCTAAAAAGTAGTCGTCAAGACCCCCAGAAGCCTTTTTATGTAGCACAAAGCCAATTCCAACGATGACAAGTGCATATATAGCAATTGCAAGGTAGTCGATAAATTCAAGTATCATATTATTGAGTATTAGAGTTAAATAGATTATTCAGAAGCCTTCACAGGGAGCGGAAATTCATCATTTAAAGGTATTTCGCCTCTAAATAGCTGACCTGCTTTACCACAAAGCTTAAGATAGAAATCAGAATCTTCCGGCAAATTTGTCAAGAATTTTGAGTCTCCCACAGGCGGATTATTTGTGGTCTTAAGAACCTGAGTAGCCTCATCCATCTCGTCAAACATTGCAACGTAGATAGTTTCGGCGCCTGCTTTCTTAGCTTCTAAAATTTGCTGCCAAAAGAACTTTCCATGCAATCTTGGGATGTGGTCAAAAGGCGCATTTCTGTCTTTATACCTGTTTGCCCAGCTAAAACCGGGGAATGCTAAAGGAATGTGACCAACTTTGTTTTCTTTTAACCAGGCGCCATCCGGCTGATACAAATTTTTACCATGATTTTTAGCGCCCTCTATACCGCCAAAACGTCCAACACTCCAAGGCAAAAGATAGTCTGCCTTGCGTATCATGTCATGCAGCTTAGCGTCGCTAACTGCGTCTCTGTCAAGCGTGCGCCAAAATGTAGGAACGCCAAGCATTACAGAACATCCGCCATATTTAGGGTCATTCAAAAAGAAGTTAATAAGGTCGTCTTGCTCATCAAGAGTGTAATGACGCTTGTCGCTAAAACCTATGCCATAAATTGCAATAACAGGCTTGCCGTTGTTGCGCAAATACGCAGGGCTCTTGAACAAGTCGTACTGGTCAATAAGGGCACGCCAGTCTTTTTTGATGCGCTCTAAAGAATTAAGGTCGTTATCTTTGCCCATTCCTGTTAAGTCATACATAACTGCAAAGGCCCTGCCATTATTTTCTGCACCTTTGCGAACATTCTGAAGCACTCTGTTGTTTGAAGGCAAAAGCAGGTCTGACTGATGATGTCCGCCGGTAACGTCTAAGCCAAAACGCTGCAAGAATACGCCATCAATGCCATATTCTTTCATCCAATTAAAGTGAGGGTTTACTGTTTTTGCATTTTCGTTTGTGTAAACATAAGCAACAGAACCATCTGCATGCTTAAAGCTTGTTGCAAATTTTTCGTCGTCATCAAGCTCTGAAACGTCTGGCCAAGCGTCTATGCCGCATTTGCCTGGCTCAAAATCTTCAAGCGGAGTTTCCCAATGCTCCCAACCAAGGCCCGATTTATCTGAAGGTACACGATACCAACCCTGATAGCCGCAGAAAACTTTACCCTTCATAGTTTCTACAAAGGGTTTTTGCGCCACAGGTTCAGATTTTTCAGAAGTATTTTGTGCTGTACATGCCGACATTAAGCCCAAAATTAAGGCTGTCGTAGTTAAGTATATTTTTTTCATAGTATAGATTTTTTCAATTTCCCCATCAATTCTTATAAATGTCTTAAAGATAATTTGTTTAAACATTAAAAAAAATTTTGCAAGCCTCTACATCAAAAAAGTGCCAAAGGGGGCTCTTGAGCAATTTGCCTTGCTCTAATTATCTAAAGTAGCTAGACTTCTTTTCAGATTTTATTATGAAGAAATATCTACATTTTTTTGCATTCTTTTTGCTTACATTTTGCTTTTTTGGCTGCACAAGCCAGTGGTCTAAAGACGTAAAAGCGGGGCGTGAATATGTGCGGGAAGACAAAAGCACCCAGACCTACTTCTACCCTGCCCCTGCAGAAGAAATCCAAAAACGTGTGCTAAAAGCGCTGGAAAATCTGGATTGGAAAATAGAAAGCGCAGATAACCCCATTTACGCTTCAATCGACAAACGCCGCAACGTATCTGCCTCTATAATAGTTTACTGCCAAAACGGAGGCTACGTGATTAGCTGCACAGGCACACTTTACCACTATATTTTTTACGGAATTCCTGTGGTACTGGATAAAGAGCCCTACATTCCAATCAACTACCTAGAAGAAATTGCAAAAGAAGTAAATTCACTGTAAAGAATAAAAAGCGAAAAATTTGTCATTTTTTTCGCCTTAGATATTGTTCATAGTTATGCTTTAAATTTCAAAGATTAAACTCAGATTATTCTGATTTTTTTTCATACTCTTTTTTTAGTTCAAGCCAATCTGCTTCTTTTCTTGGCGGACGCAGGAAAAAATATTCATTGCGCAAATCTTCATCACCAGATTCCATTACAAGTTTGTATCTTTCTATCTTATAAACTCTGCTAGGTATTGGGCTTCCATCTTTGTAATTTCCCTCATTTTTAATTATCAGTTTTCCATCTTCAAATTCATAGTTATCAGAAAAAAATCGAATGGGTTTATCTATTGCCAAAAAATGAGGTTCTCCAAACTCTGCTTCCGGAAAATGCCTATATATATTAATGACATTTTTTACCTTAAAACCAAGTTCCTCTTTTGCAATAATGACAAGTTCATTTTCTCCATCGTTATCTATATCTTTCAAATAAATGGTGGGGAAGAAATTCCAAATAGAGCAAAAAGTGTCGAATACATCAAAAAGACCTTTTTCTTCATACACTACTCCCATCACAAAAGTAAAGAATTGAGACTCATTGCTGTATCCATCAAGATAAGTTGTCATCACTGTTTTTACGCCAATAATGTCGCTATTTTTTATATCTAGGCGATTGAAAGAGGAATCTCCTGATTTATACCAGTGATTAAATTCAGCATCATTCTTACACCCGCATAAAAATGCGAGTGCAAGGATTAATAAACTGTAAATTTTAAAATTAAAAATATTTTGGAGCATTACTTTTTGAGCAAAGATTCTTTCTTGTAAGATTTTTTACTTACTTCTTCTATAGAAGTTCCTTTTACCTTATAGATGAACTCTAAAAATTCGTCTCCTTTTTCATAATTGTGTGTAATAACAGTAATCTTTTCTTTTTCGACTTCTATGTAGGAATATTGATTACTACATTCCATTTTATTTTCCCATTTCACAATATCTTTAGGATTATACTGCCTTTTCTTTTCATCTGCAATAGAGTAGATTGCAAGTAAATATGCATTGCCGCCTGAATGATAAAATACAAGTAGTTCAGATTTTCCATCTCCATTAAGATCAAAAGATTTATATTTAATAGCGATTGCATCTTCAAGCGAATCAAAAATAAATGTTGCGCCTTCTTCATCACTTGCTACCAGATAAACTGTTTGATATGATCTCTCAACATTCTTTCTATCAAGCCTGAAACTTTGCACACCATTTAGCCACTTTTGACTTACTTCAATTTTTTGAAAATCTTTTGCATCCCACACATCTAGTGTGGGCGCAAAAGCTGCATATAAATTAGAAGCAAATACTAATAGTAAAACATAAATTATTTTCATATACAAATTTTACTCATTTAAGCTCAAGATCCTTTTTCATTTTAAGAAATTCATTCTTAGATATTTTTTTTCTTTCAAGTAATTCAGATGAAGCTTTATTGATTCTGTATTTTGTAATAGTCACTTCTGGATCAGATAGACTAGTTTCTATACAAAGAATAGCATTTTCAATAATCAAAGGTTCGTAAGATTCTCCTTCAAAAGTATTTTGCCATAATTTTGGAAATTCACCTTCTTTTATTGTGAATACTTTAAGTACATGAATTCGGACTCCAATCATATACCTTAAAATTAATTCAGGGTTTCCATCCTTATCTAAATCTTCAAGTGAAAATTTAATCGCATAAGGACCTCTATTATCAACATGGAAGATAAAAGGAAATACTTGCGTTGTATCTTGATTTTGATATAAGATAACAAAATTATTAACAACTCCAGTCTCACCAAATCCTATGGCTGTGAATGCTAAAATAGACTTATCTTGAGGAAATTTCAATGTCTTATAGTAATCATATTCAAAGACTTTTAGATGTGTTTTCTTTTCGTTTTTTTCATATAAATCTAGTGCAAAAGATGCAGGAGAAATTAATAAAAAAAATGTTATTAATATAAAATTTGTAAATTTCATTTTATTTCTTTTTTAAAAAGTCCTTGTTATTTTTTATAAATTTATTTGCTCTGTCAATTCTGTCTTTTTGAGATCCTCTTTGAAAATATTTGGTATAAAAATTTCCTTGTGAAACAATATCGTCTTTCGATGGTATCTTCTCTGGATTATCATAAATATATCGAAGGCGTGCAAGGAGAATAGATAAAACATTGTCTTTATTCAAGTTTTCATGTTTAATCTCGTTTTCACCTGCAAATGTACATATTTTTTCAATCCATTCTTTAACATCTTTTAATGTTTTTTCTCCGCCTAAAAATTTGCTATCATCTTTATTAAGATAACGATTCCACATATCATCGAACGTAGATTTTTCAATTTGCATTAGACCTTTTGCGGGGCCACCTCCATCTTGATCTCTTGGCATTAGCCCACTTTCCTGAATTGCAGTTTTTAAAAGTAAGTCTTTTGCATCATCTGAATTTAAGATACCTTTCCCATTTCCAAATTCTTTTTCAAAAGCATCCAATGTCCAACTAATTAAATCTTTTGCTTCATCTAATGTTAGAGCTTTTGGTTTTTCTGTTTTTATTTCTTGAGAACCGCTTTTTGTTTCAGAATTTGCACCTCTTGTAGTTTGCGTATTTGCCTGTGAATCTTCTAAGTCTTCATCACTTTTTGCCGATAAGTTTTGGGTTTGCGATTCAGAACCGTCTGCAATTAGATTTCTTCGGATTACTCCATTTTCATCTCTGGAATCTCTTGGAAGTCTATTATAAGGTATTTGAATTGATTCAGGATTTCCTCCATGCTTAGGATAGATCTCACCTCCTGCATATGCCCCTATCACAGGCAAAAGTTTTTCTATTTCAATACCATCAATCCCTCTTGGAACGATTCCTTCTTTCA
>JAVBSE010000099.1:0-3970 GCA_031547315.1 Opitutales bacterium | reverse complement strand
AAAAATTCTTTTAAACTTTGCGGATCTTCAAGCAAAATGCAGCCTCTTGAACGCTTTGCAGTAAAGCTTCTAAAGTCTGCCAAAAATTTGGAATTTGCAAAAAGTTCAGCTAAATCTCCATCTTTTAGATTCTCTTTTGCAAACTGAATTGGAGGGCAAAATTCTAAGTCGCCCGCAGGCGAAATATGATGGCTCATCCCACTTGCCGCAGGGCAAATTGCACGGCCTTTGTCGTCCCAATATGCGTCTATAATTATTAGCGGCGCAGTTTGCCTGAGTTCTATAATTCTTTTGCGAACAAAGTAAATTTCATCTGCGCTTAGCGCCAAATTTGCCTCTGGCTCAAGCCCCACAGGCCTGTAAATATAATACCACAAATAATGAGCACCCTTAGACGCCAAAAAATTTGAGTGCTCGTCAGACAAAAGTTCATTGTAATTTGCCTTGCATAGGCTTGAGGCTACGCCCCAAAAAAGCCCTGCATTTTTGCAATTTTTCATAGCCTTAAGCGCACTGGAAAATGCGTTTGCAGCGCCTCTGCGCCTTGCGCTTTCTTCTGCCAAACCTTCAAGACTTATAAGAACTGTTGCATTGCCAAATTCTTTTAATTTTTTTGCAAAATCTTCTGTAAGCAAAGAGCCATTTGTAAATATCTGAAAATAAGAATCAGGATTTTTTTCCAGAACTTTTAAAATATCTTTATGCATTAGAGGCTCGCCGCCCAACAAGCCAAAAAAATAAGACCCCTTGGCTTTTGAAGCATCTATTATTTTTTGAATATCCTCATAGCCCAAAACTTTATTTGCAGAAGAAACCCAGCAGCCCTTGCAAGAGTAATTGCACTTATCTGTAATAGAGATCATCACAAATGCAGGAAAAAACGCCTCGCCTTTTTTTAGGCGTTTTTCAAATTTGCGCACACCCCAAAATCCACGCCAGCACATATTTTTTGCTAGCTTCCAAAGTGGCTTTGCGCCGCACTCAAAAAGAGGCCTTATGAAAGGTTTAACTGTCATTTTTTTTAAAAATATTTTTTGAAAAAGCCCTGCGCAATTTTAACGCCTGATAAAAATTTGAATCTGTCTCTTTGGCTTCAGTAAAATTTTCTCCTCCGCTGATTGTTTCATCAGGGCATTTAGGGAAAATTATTGCCTGCTTGGGGCAAATTCTTGCACAAGCCGGACATTCATTTTTGCAATTTTTAGGCGCTACAACCTCTACCTTATCGCCATTTTTTGCATAAACTTTAAACATGCAAAAATCCACGCATTTCCCACAGGCAACGCAGCGTTCATAATCTATTGAAGGGTTCCAAGGAATCCAATTTCCTTCAGCCTTAGGCAATAAATTTGAATCAAAAATTTCCTCACTTGCGCAAAGATTTTTTAAAATTTTTTCAGCGTAGTCTTTTAAATTAAAAAACTCAAAATCTGCCTTGGCATTTGCAGCTTCAAGCAAAGATTTTACCGCTCTTTTTTTGCAGGCAAAAACTTTTACTTCGCCCTCGCAAAAATTTGCAATTTTTTCTTTTTCAGTGGCGCAAACTCTGCACAAATCATCAAGAAAAAGAAAGTTTTTTTCTTGATAAAACTTCGAGTAAACTGAGCCTATTGCATTTTCCGGCAAAAGCTTTGAAAATGCGCAGGCGCACAAAATAAATTTCATTTATTTTTGTTCCTTGATGTCGAAAGCCATTAAACTTTTGCCATGCCTTACGTACATAACGCCATCGCAAATCACAATATGGCACCAGTTTTGACCACTGCCATGAGGCACTTTAAAGTGGCTCACCACTTCAAACTCATTTGCAGGTTTTACAAGAGCAATATCGCCCCTGCTTTCTTCATAAATATAGAGCATTCCGTCTGCCGCAGCTATTGTGCCTTTTTGATGTTTTTCCCACTGGGTTTTGTAGATAGTTTTGCCTGTTTCCCAGTCTAGGCACATCCACTGACCTTTGTCGTTATTTATCCAGTTAGAGCCGTAAAGCCTGCCATTTAGAAGCACTATACCGCCATGATGATTGTCAAAATCTGCAGATTTCCAGACTTCTTTTGCTTTATTTTCGCCGCCCTTAGGAAGCTCTAACATGTATGCGCCGCAGTCGTAACCTGCAGAAATAAATACTTTTCCATCTTTATAAATTGGCGTTGCTGCGTTTATCTCAAACGTTTTGCGCTGTTTTTCATCTTTTATTTCTACAGTGTTTAAGACATTGCTCCAAAGAATTTTACCGTTATCTATATCTACCCCAAATGCAATAGAATCTAGCCCGGAAATTACCATTTCTTTACCCTTATGCTTTGCAATTACAGGCGAAAGATAGCTTGCTCTTTTGCCCAAAGACTCTGTTTTCCAAAGGAGTTTCCCTGTTTTTGCGTCGAATGCCAGCATAGAAGTTTGCTTGCCGCCAACTGTGAAAAATACTTTTCCTTTATGCACTAAAACGTTTTCGCCATAGCCCCAAGGAAGATGATCGCCGCCAAATTCTTTTTTTGCTTCAACTTTCCAAGCGATTTCTTTTTTGCTTAAGTTTATGCAGACAACTTCGCCATCGCCGCTAATTGTATAAAGCATATTGCCCACTACTGAAGGAATTGGGCGTGCATTTTGAAAAGATTTATCCCACGCATTTCCATAGTCCAGCGTCCAAAGTTTTTCTCCCTTAAGATTTAAGACTGTAAGAAATTCAGTTTTCTTGTCATCAGAAGTGCCGACAATGTAAATTTTGTCGCCTACAATTGCAGGTCCTGAATATCCTAAACCGCCTTCAGAATTTTCCCAAAGTAAAGTTGGACCGCCTTCAGGCCAAGATTTAAGAAGCTTTGTTTCAGGATAAACACCAGATCTGTCGTTGCCACGCCACTGCGTGACATCTGTAGCAAAAGCTCCGCAAATTAGTCCTAAACTAAGAGATATTATTGTAATAGATTTTTTCATTTTGAGATTTTGTTAATTGTTCTTTGCGTCAAAAGCCATCAAAACAGTGCCGCGCCTTAAATAAAGAACGCCATCGCAAATCACAGGATGACACCAATTTTGCCCCTTGCCTAAAGTAATTTTAAAAGAGCTGATAAGCTCGAACTTATTTGAAGGTTTAACAAGAGCTAACTCGCCCCTGCTTTCTTCAAAAATGTAAAGCATTCCGTCTGCAAAAACCACAGAGCCCTTTTGATGACCCTTCCAGCCTTCGTCAGAAATTACTTTACCTGTGTTCCAGTCTGCATAATAGAAAACGCCTTTTTCATTGTTAATCCAGTTAGAGCCATAGATTACATCGCCAAGTAAAACAGCCCCACCGTGATGGACATCAAAGTCAGAATTTTTCCAAACAATTTTTGCGTCATTGCCGCCTTTTTGAATTTCTATTTGCACTGCGCCGCAGTTATAACCATTGGCGACAAAAATTTTTCCATCCCTATAAATTGGGCAAGATGTCATAGTATCCCAAAAATCTTTTGGAGGACTTCCCTTTACGCCAAAACGCTCTAAAAAGACCTTCCACATTATCTTGCCAGACTTTGCATCAAGGCCAATTAAATGAGAATCTAAAGCGGCAACCACCTGTTTTTTGCCCTCAAAATCTATAAGTATTGGCGACAAAAAACTTGCCGCTCTCTCTAAAGATTCAGACTTCCAAAGCAATTTACCATCTTTTGCATCAAGCGCAATTACAGAAGTTTTTTTGCCCCCCGCAGTAAAAAACACTTTCCCGCCTGCAACTAAAAGGCTTTCAGACCAACCAAAGGGCTGAGGCTCTGCGCCATATTCTTTCATTGTGTCAACAGACCATTTAATTTTTTTGGCTTTAATGTCTATACAAACAACTTGCCCTTCACCGCTTGCAATATAGAGTTTGTCACCCACAACTGTTGGAACGTTTCTAGAGTCTTGAAAGCTTTTTGACCAAGAATTCCCATATTCCAAAGTCCACAAAACTTCTCCTTTTAAATTTAGCACTGTAAGAAAT
>JAVBSE010000201.1:0-5154 GCA_031547315.1 Opitutales bacterium | reverse complement strand
ATATCGCGCACAGCATCCATACCTCTGCCGCTACAACCCACTAGTCCGACTTTTAGGCGGCTTGTGTTTTCGTTGTTTGCGTGCACAATTTTTGGCAGCGCCATTGCCGCCACACCAAGGCCTATGCCTTTTAGTATTTCTCGTCTATTCATTTTTCTTTTTTTGTTGGTTTAATTTAAGAGCAAGCTTGCTCGTCTAATTTTTTGTAGATTTCCAGTAATTTTTGGTCTCCTTCCGGCGACTTGTCTGTCTGTCCATGCTCAAGACCTAAAATTCCGTCGAAGCCTTTTGAACGTATTTTTTTCAGAATTTTTGGAAAATCGATATTTCCGCTTGTGGGTTCGTTCCTACCCGGCGCATCCGCAATATGAAAAGAAAGTATTTGCTTAAAGACCTTATCGTCATCAAGCGCATCGTTATTTCCCATTTGAATATGTTCGTGATAAATGTCGTAAAGCAGCCTGCAAGATGGAAGGTTTACATCATCGCAAATTCTTGCGCCAAGTTTTGCATTTGTGATGTAAATATTTTTATGGGTTTTTGTATTGAGAGGCTCTATTTGCATTGTCATTCCGTTATTCTTGCAATACTCCGCGCAAAATCGCATATTAGTTACGGTATTTTCGTATTGCTTCTCTGGGCTTAAATCTTGTGCTTCAATGCCTGCGCCTATGATGAAAGTTTTAGAACCCAAGCGGCGTATCACTTCAAAGGTGTCGTCCATCTGCTTTGCAAGAAAGTCTTGAACTGCATTTTTGTCTCTTATCTTTTTATTCGGCGCAAAGTTTGCAGTCATGATGGGGTGATCTTTTTCGTTCATAGAACTTATGTTGCCCATCTGCATACCAAGTTTTTTTACAAGCTCGCAAAGTGCTGCTTGTTCTTCTTTTTGGGCTTCTGACTGCGCCTTATGATTAAAAAATACAGCTCCCTCAACCGCAGTAAATCCGTTGTGGTAAAACCACTGAGTGCGTCCTAACAAAGACTTGCCTGCACTAGCCCTAAATAAATCCATAGTCAGTCTGGGCGCAAATTTTAATTTGAATTTAGAAGCAATATTTTCTTTATCAGCATAAAGTTTTGTCTGGGCCAAAGCAAGTGCAGCAAACGACTTCACACTTACGTCAATAAAATGTCTGCGAGATAAACTCATGAACTTTTTATAGCCCATACAGCTAAGTTGTCAAGGTAACTTTATTTGCAAATTTGCCTTTGCGCATGAACACATAAAAAAACACTTCTGCTGGCGCAAAAGTGTTTAATTTAAATGTTCCCCGGTAGGGACTCGAACCCCAACTAGAAGAATCAAAATCTCCTGTGCTAACCATTACACAACCAGGGAATATTTAAGCGCTCAAATCTACTTAGAACATTAGTTCAGTCAATAACAATTTTTACTTTTTTTATTTAAGACTGGCTCGCACAAGAAAAACATTTCTTTGCGCCCTAGTGAAGTATTCCATTTTTCAAAAAGCTTTCTTCAGCAGAATAAGCCCCATGTGGACTCGTATCGTAATCATACGCAGTGCGTATGATTAGCTCACACAAGAAAATTAGTTTTGGAAAAACTAAAATTTTCTTTCTAAGTGTGAGCGGCGATACGTGTCCCCAAGAACAAGGGCGTTAACAAAGTCTAAAATTTATTTTAGTCATTCTAATTCACAAAATCCTTCTTAGAAAAAAACTACTCACAAAAACAATAAATCACACGACACTTATTAACTTTACGCAGCTTATTAATCTGCACCGCAATAGACTTTAAGAGATAAAATACAAATGCTTTGCATTTGTCTCTTCGTCGAGGGCTAAGCCTTCGCTGGGGGTGCAGGGGCGCAGCCAGCCCCTGCAATAAACAATAAACTTTACTAATAATAAACACAAAAAAAAGAGGGCTTTAAAAAGCCCTCAAATTAAAATACTTTTATCTTGTTTTATTGTTATGCAAAATTTTCTGTAATTAAGAGCACAGTATCTTTTGTTGCAGTAAATGTAATAGATTCTGCGTAAGGGATGATGATATTGTCGGCCAATATTATTGCATTGCCTTCATCGTCTTTAACTTCGCCTTCTGCGACGCTTAGTATGCGTGGAGCTTCGTTTGCTTTGAAAGAAATTGTTTGGTCTTTTGCCAAGCGGATTAGATTGATTGAGAATTCTTTGCATTTGCAGAGCTCTCCGCCTTTTTCGCTAA
This sequence comes from Opitutales bacterium, assembly GCA_031547315.1. Taxonomy (GTDB): domain Bacteria; phylum Verrucomicrobiota; class Verrucomicrobiia; order Opitutales; family Intestinicryptomonadaceae; genus Intestinicryptomonas. The sequence goes on along the minus strand of JAVBSE010000201.1, from coordinate 2,963 downwards.
GGTTTATTGGCGAAGGTTCAAAGTCGTTATAGTCTATGCTTGCTATAGATTCTGAAACGTGAAGCTGGCGTGGTTTGCCGTCCAGGCCGACTCTGCCCCAGTCGTAGACTCTGTAGGTTGTGTCGGAATTTTGCTGAATTTCAAGAATTAGGTTGCCGCCGTCTATGGCGTGCAGTCTGCCGCTTGGAACAAAAAGAGAGTCTCCCTTTTTAACAGGGAAGCGGTGCAAGAGTTTTTCTGCCGAATTGTCTGAGAGGCTTGCGATAAACGCTTCTTTTGTGGCGCCTTTTTTAAGACCTGCAATAAGCCCTGAATCTGTGGCACAGTCTGCAACGTACCAATTTTCAGTTTTAGGTTCTCCGCCTAAGGAGGCTGCAACTTGCATAGGTGGGTGCACTTGAAGGCTAAGGCGTTCTTGGCAGTCCAGCCATTTTACCAAAATAGGGAAGGGTGTTTGAGCATTCCATTTGGGGCCCATAACGTAAGCGCTGTCATTAGAAAGAACTTCTCTGATAGTTTTGCCATCAAACTTGCCGCCTTGCACTACAGATGGCGCTTCTGGGCGATCGCAAATTTCCCAGCTTTCGCCGATTACTTTTTCTGCGGGAAGTTTGCGTGCAAGCTTTTCTTCAAAGCCACGTCCGCCCCAGACACGTTCCATATAAATTGGTGTAAATCTTAAAAATTTCATAAATATAGATAGAATATAAATAAGAATCTTCCTTCAAGTATATTTTTTAGGCTCTTTTATTAGAACTTTTTTTTGTTGAAGAAAATTTAAAACCCTATTTTCTTGTTGGGATGAAAAAAATAGCATTTATCTCTTTTTTATTGGCATTTATGGCTTCTGTTTTTGCTCAGGCTGTTAATACTCCTGCTGCTGACGACGTGGCAACGCTGACAAAAAAAGTTGCTGAACTTGAAAAACAAGTCAAAGAAGCAGATGAAACTACAGATAAAATTGTAGAAAAATATACAGATATTATCGGCAAACTGCGCAATGAAAATAAAGAGCTTAAGCAAGAGCTTGAAAGATATAAAACATTGGCGGCTGCCGGCTTAAAGAATGCTCCTGCAAATCCTGATGCGAAGCTAACAAGCTCTCAGGCGCAGCTTAAGGCAATGCAGATGCGCTCTGCCGAAATAAGAAAAAATGCGGATAAAATCGACAAAGATATTGATGATGATATTGCCGCAGAATTAGGCAGAATGGGAATAGACAAAAACACAAATCCTGAACCTGTCTTTAAAGATAAAACTAAAGAAAAAGAAGAAAAAGCAAAAAACGCTGAAGAAGATAAAAAAGATAAGTCTTTTTGGGACAGCGTATTTCCATTCTAATTTTTTGAAATTAAAAAATTTAATATAGTAAGTTAATAGAAATGTCAGAAGTCGATTTTAAGAATTCACTTAATTTGCCAAAAACAGATTTCCCTATGAGGGGCGATCTTGTAAAACGTGAGCCTTCACGCCTAAAGCATTGGGAAAGCACTCAGCTTTACAAAAAAATGCAAAGCAAAAATGCAGGCAAGCAAAAATATATTTTGCATGACGGGCCTCCGTTTACTAATGGCGATGTGCATATTGGAACTGCGCTTAATAAAATTCTTAAAGATATAATTTTGCATTATAAAAATATGCGCGGGTTTGCTACTCCTTACATTCCGGGTTGGGATTGTCATGGGCTGCCTATCGAGCATAAAGTGTCTAAAATTTTGCGTGAAGAAAAGCGTGATTTGTCGCTTGCCCAGCTTAGAGACGAATGTGCAAAATTTTCTGCAGAGTATATTAAAAAGCAAACAGGGCAGTTTGTGCGCCTTGGTATTTTAGGCGATTGGGATAACGCATACAGAACTATGGCGCCTGCTTATGAAGCAAAAATTTTGCGTGCATTTTCTGCCTTTGTGGAAAAGGGTTTGGTTTACAGAAGTAAGAAACCTGTGTATTGGTCTATCCCTTGCGCAACTGCGCTTGCAGAGGCCGAAATTGAATATCAAAATCATGTTTCGCCTTCAATTTGGGTTGCATTTAAGTTGGATGCCAATGCAAATAAAACTTTAAATTTAGATGGCGCAGAAATTGTTATCTGGACAACTACGCCTTGGACTTTGCCTGCAAATTTGGGTATTTCAGTTAGCCCTTATGCAGAGTATTCTCTTGTGGAAGCTGTTGGGCGCAAGATGATTGTTGCGTCTGAGCTTGCTGCAAAATTTGCTTCAGATTTGGGTTTGGAAAACGCAAAAATTACCCCTCTTTGCAAGGGCGACAAACTTGGCGGCTTAAATGCGCTTCATCCTTTTATTTCCAGAAATGCGCCAATAGTTACAGGAGACCACGTTACAATGGATTCTGGTACTGGCGCTGTTCATACAGCTCCCGGACATGGTTTGGATGACTATTTGGTTGGTCTTGCGCATGGCTGGAAAATTTATTCTCCTTTAGACGACGAAGGCAAGTATGTAAATGATGGCGAAATTCCTTCTGAACTTGTTGGCGTAAGCGTTTTGGAAGAAAAGGGCAAGAACCCCGCAAACATAAAAGTTTTGCAGATTCTTGAAGAAAAAAATGCTTTGCTAAAAATGACAAAGATTGAACACCAGTATCCGCACTGCTGGCGTTCAAAGACACCTGTTATTTTTAGAGCGATGGATCAGTGGGTTGTGTCGCTTGATAAAGACAATTTTAGGCAAAAAGTATTGGATGCAATTTCTGGTGTTGAGTGGTTGCCTGCAAATGGAGAAAACAGAATAAGAGGCGCAGTTGAAGCGCGTCCAGACTGGTGTATTTCGCGCCAGCGCGCTTGGGGCGTGCCTATTCCTGCATTCTTCGGAAAAGAAGATGGGCAGGGTTATGTGGATGCTTCTGTCATCAAAGGCATTGCAGAAAAAATTGAAAAATTAGGAACGTCTTTCTGGTACAAAGCTACTGAGGCAGAAATTTTAGAAGGTATTACTTTGCCTGCT
>JAVBSE010000007.1:0-4855 GCA_031547315.1 Opitutales bacterium | reverse complement strand
TTAACGAATATGTTTTATTAAATTTAGGTCTTTTTGCAAAAAAGTTGTCAATTATTAAAAAGATTAAAACAGAAATAATTTGCACAGTCCAAAAAACTGTTTGCATAATAAGGGCGTAATCGCCTGTACTCATTTTAGATTTTCTTAAGGGCAAATCTTCAGGTAAAAATGACAAACATTCCATCATCCAAAAGTAAGATAGCCCAATTAAAAATATTGATAATATTGAAAAAATTATCGCCATTTTTTTGCCGTCGCTAAACGTCAAACTTGTTTCTTTTTTCTTTTGAATAGGCGCCTCTAAAGTCTCGTCATGAGGCAATGTTTTGAACAAATAAACAGAATATCTCCAAGATAAAATTGCGGCTATAAAAACGCCGAAGCACATTATAAGATAAAAGTCGTCATCAGAAATTTCATTCACAGAAATCATTACCAATATTACTGCAAGAATTCCAAAAAGTATTGCGGCAAATTTGTTTGATTTGCGCCAAATTTCATTGCTAGCAAAACTGTATTTAGAACGCAAACCAATGTGTGCATTACGAGGCGCAAAATATAGCGCAAGTGCGCTAAAGAAAAAAACTATGCTTAAAAAAACTTTGAGTATCATAATAAAAAACTTTTTGTAAATTTACAAAACCTTTACCATTTCCGCTTCCAGCCTGCTTTCTGCGTCGGCAGGAGTTGCAGGTGTTTTGCGCAAGTGAAAGGTATTAGAGCCCCATCTGTCGGCAGCGCTTATGCGTGCAAAAGTGATGTCGTAACCAAATTCGTAAATCTTTTTTGTGATTGAGTACAAAAGCCCGGGCCTATCTTTTGCAATTACTTCAAGCACAATTTTGTCGTCTTGTTTGCCTATTGTTATGCTGTGAGGCACAAGTTCATTTTTATCTTTTTTAGGCGCAGGCGGCGTTATAATTTCTTGTCCAAAAACAAATATTTTTTCTATTGCCGTTGAAAAAAGTTCTCTTGTTTTTTCATTTTGCACTGCGCCGCCGCCAACTGCCGTTATATAGAAAGTATCAATAATAATTCCATCGCCCCTAGATAAAGCTTTTGAACCCAAAATATTTAAACCTGCATAAGTAAACGCCCCAGCAAGTTTATAGTAAAGCCCCTTTACGTCTTGAGTGACAATTGTTACTGTGCTCAAAGACTGGTTTGGGTCGTTACTCCAATCTATAACAGGCATAGGGTTTCCAAAAGACGCCTTCATGCGCTCTCTAAAAATATGCACCATATTCATGTGCAAAATCAGGTCGGACCTGCTGTGCAAAAGAAAATAATTTCTTGGCAAATTTACAAAGTGTTCAAGCGCTTCTTCTTCTGATGTGCCCTTCTTTTCAGAAGCCATAATTGCGTTTAGCGCACGCTGCCTGCGCTCTTCATAAAGCTCTTTAATTTGCTCTTCATCTTTTTGCAAAAAGCGCAAAGTGTTTTTATAGAGCATTGTGTGAAGCGTCTGTTTGTAAGAGTTCCAAAGCTCTTCAGAGGTTGCTTTGGCATCGCAAAACGTGAGCACATATAGGTACTTTAGCTTTTCTTCATCGCCAACCATATCTGCAAATTTTTTGATTACTTTTTCGTCTTCAATATCATTGGTTTGCCAATACCTTGCCATCATCAAGTGATTTGCAATTAAGAAGATTACTGTTTCTATGTCTTCTTCTGGCAGACCCATTCTTTTTAAAATTGGCTCTGCAATTTCTGCGCCAACTTCTGCGTGCCCTCTTATGCCGTCGCTTTTGCCTATGTCGTGAAGTAAAAGCGCAATGTAAAGCAAAGTAGAGTTGCTTGTGTCTGAAATTATTGCGTGATAGTAGCCATACGTATAGTCTTCTACGTTTGCGCCAAAAATTTTGTCTAACTCTTTTATTGAATTTAGCGTGTGAATATCTGCTGTGTAGCGATGATAAAATTCGTGCTGAACTAAGCAGGTAAGCTCATCAAATTCCGGAATAAATTTCCCCAAAACTTCCAAAAAGTGCATACGCAGCAAAATGGGAAATACATCCCACTGAGAGCGTATTATTTCCAAAAAATCGTCATTTGCAGATTTGTCGTTTATAACTTTTTCGTCGATAAGATGCACAGAGTCTCTTATCAGGATTTCAAGCTCATCAGAAGGCATTACGCCATAAGTTTGGCAGTGCACAAAAAGTTTTATAATCAGGCGTGGGTCGTCTCTGAAAATATTAGAATTTTGAGCGTAAATTTGCCCCTCTTTTATTATGAAGCCATCAAGATATTTATACTCTGTAAAACTATTTCTGTTTATGCCCATAGATTCTTCTATGTCTTCAGTAAGCTCGATACGCATACGCTTTCTGGCTGCTTTTGAGGATGAATCTATCTCTCTTAGCGCATAATAAACTTCACGCATAAAAATTTCTACACGCTCAACAATATTGCGTTTTCTAAAACCAAGCGCATAGGCAATTTTTGGCTGCAATTCCAGGTCTAGCAAATCGTTTTCGCGCCCTGCCCTAAAGTGCATTTCGTTTCTTACACGCAGCAAAAAATTATACGCCCTTCTTAAAATTTTATACTCGCTGGCAGAAATTACTCTGTTTTTTGCAAGCTCTAAAAGCGTGCCCTTGCCAAGCTTAAGTTTACTTACCCAAAGCAGAGTCTGAAAATCTCTAAGCCCCCCTACGCCATTTTTGATATTGGGCTCTTGCACGTAAGGCGACCACCCTAACTTGCGATGCCTTGTAGTTTTAAGGCGCAAAAGCTCTAATATATGGGTATCTGCATTTAAGGCGCTCATTGCAGAAAAGGTATTTGAAAACATATCAAAAACTCTTTTAGAGCCGCATAAAAATCTGCAGTCTAACATTGAAGTTTTTGTGAGTATGTCTTTATTTGCTTCTTCAATTGCCTCTTCTAGCGTTCTGCTGGAATGCCCCAGTTTGTAGCCCAAATTCCAAAATGGATACATAATTTCATCTATCGCAATTTCCTTAAAACTGTCGGGAACTTTGTTAGAGCTGTATAGAAACATTATATCGATATCGCTTCTGGGGCAAAGCTCACGCCTGGCATAGCCGCCCAGCGCCACTATGCAAAAGTTATCTAACTCAAAAGAATTGGTTTCAGAAAGTTCTTCTGCAAAAATTTTGTATAGTTCTGTAAAAATTGTGTCTACAACGTCGCTTATGCAGTGGCAGATTGTGTAACCGCTTGCCCCTTTTTTGTGGGCTGCGTGGATTTCTTCCATCAGACAGGCCAAAAGCGGGCGCAGGTCTTTGAATTTTGGCGAAACGCCATCGGCAAAAAATTCTGCAATGGCTGTAGAATTTTTCTTTTTTAAAAGTCTCTCTTTGGCGGTTGAAAGCATAGAAAATTTAAGAGCTTTAAGACTAATTTTTTACAAAGTGCTTTGTCAAAGTAAAAAGTGTTTACAAACCCTTAGATTGAGTCTTTAATTGCTTGCAATTTTTTTATTATGAAAAAGACATTTAAATTCACAGTTGTTGCAGGCGACGGAATCGGACCTGAATTTATGGACGTTACACTTGAAGTGCTATCAAAAGCTTGCGAAGGCAAAGACATAGAATTGTCTTACACTCGCCACGATGTTGGCGGCATTGCTATAGACAATCATGGCGAAGCTTTGCCAGAGTCTACATTAGAAGCTTGCAGAAATGCAGACGCAATTTTATTTGGCTCTGTTGGCGGCCCAAAGTGGGAAAAACTCCCACCTGCCCAGCAGCCTGAACGTGCATCGCTTTTGCCTTTAAGAAAAGCTTTTAAACTTTTTGCAAATGTTCGCCCGGGGCTGCTTTATGCAGAAATTGTTGACGCATCCCCTCTTAAAAAAGAGCGCATTCCAAATGGCATAGACATGGTTTGCATACGTGAGCTGACAGGCGGCATCTACTTTGGAGAAAAGAAAACCTACCAAACCCCTGAAGGCGAAACCGCAGCTTCAGACACTATGGTTTACAAGGTTTCTGAAATTGAACGCATTGCAGAAGTTGCAGCGCAAACTGCGCTCACACGTGGCAAAAAAGTTTGCTCTGTAGATAAAGCCAATGTGCTTGAAACATCTGTGCTTTGGCGCAAAACTATGGCAAACTTCTTTGCAAAAAATTATCCTGAGATTGAGCTTTCAAATTTGTATGTTGATAACGCTGCAATGCAGCTTGCACGCGACCCAAATCAGTTCGACGTGCTTGTAACTGAAAATATGTTTGGCGACATTTTGTCTGACGAAATGGCAGTTGTATGTGGCTCTTTGGGTATGCTTTGCAGCGCTTCTTTGGGCGATGGCTCTAACTCTTTTGGCTTAAAGTTTGGTTTGTATGAGCCTGCCGGCGGCACTGCGCCTGACATTGCAGGCAAGGGAATTGCAAATCCTTGCGCACAAATTTTGTCGGCAGCTATGATGTTGCGCTATTCTTTTGGCGAAGACGCTATTGCAAGCAAGATAGAAAACGCCGTACGCAAGGCTGTTTGCGACGGAGTGCGCACTGGCGACATTGCTTTTGGAAATAAATCTGTTTCAACAAAAGAGATGGCAAAAGCTATCATCGAAAGACTCTAAAAAAAATGAACTCCTTTGAAATTAGAAAAAGTTTTCTAGACTTTTTTGCGTCAAAAGAACACGAGATTGTAGCTTCCGCATCTTTGATGCCAAGCTCTCCTAATTTGCTTTTTACAAACTCTGGTATGAATCAGTTTGTCCCCTATTTTTTAGGCGACATTCCCTGCCCATACAAGCGCGCCGCCGACACCCAAAAATGCATTCGTGCAGGCGGCAAGCATAACGACCTAGAGGATGTTGGTTTTGACACCTATCATCACACTATGTTTGAAATGCTTGGCAATTGGTCTTTTGGCGACTATT
>JAVBSE010000132.1:0-10681 GCA_031547315.1 Opitutales bacterium | reverse complement strand
ATTGAAGAGAGTGCAAAAAAAGCTTACGAACTCATCTCAAAAATTTTAAAATTAAGAAATGATAGTATTTTAAGTGCTACAAAATCGTTTCCAAAATTTTATACAGAAGCTCTTGTAAATTTGTGTTTTGAAAAACCATATTGTTCAGTAGATGATGTTTTGAAAAAGAATATTGTTGCATCTAGGCAGACTGCAATTTTTGCGCTAAGAAAGCTCTCTAAATTAGATTTGATAGACGAGTTGTCCGGCTCTCGCAAAATTGTATTTAGGAATAGCAAGCTATTGGATGAACTTGCAAAAATATAATATTTCATAAGTTTTTTTCTCAAACAAAAAGGGCGGCTCTGTTTAAGAGACCGCCCTTTGTTTTAAGCTTTTGTTTGTCGATTACTCAGACTTAGCTTCAGGAGCTGCGTCTGCTGCGCAAGTGCAAGGCTTTGATGCCAAGTACTTATAGTTTGCCCAACGCTTGTCTATAAACTCTTGAGCCATCTTTGCAAGTTCTGCTGCGTGTTCAGGATTTGAAGCCATTAGCTGCTTAAAGCGGTTTTCGTTCTTCATATACTCAACAACAGGAAGTTTAGGATCACGGCTGTCTAGCTTAAATGCAGGCTCGGCTGTGCCTAAGCGACGTGGGTCGTAACGATATAATGGCCAGTATGCGCTTTCAACTGCTGCCTTCTGGTGTTCTGCGCCATCAAGCAAGTTAAAGCCATGCGAAATACAATGTGCATAAGCAATCACAAGAGATGCTCCCTTATAGCTTTCTGCCTCACGCATTGCTTGGATTACCTGAGTGTCTTTAGCGCCCATAGAAACCTGAGCTACATAAACATTGCCATAACCAACTGCCAACATGCCTAAGTCTTTCTTAGGGCTTGCCTTGCCCTTAGACGCAAATTTTGCAACTGCGCCTATTGGTGTAGACTTACTCATCTGGCCGCCTGTGTTTGAATAAACTTCAGTGTCTAAAACAAGCACGTTGATGTTTCTGCCGCTGGCAAGAACGTGGTCTAGGCCGCCGTAGTCGATATCGTAAGACCAACCATCGCCGCCAACAATCCAAACTGCTTTATCAACAAGGTCGTCTGCAATTTCAAAGAGGAACTTAGCTTCAAAGCTTGTATCTGCAGCTAATTTTTCTTTAAGAGCCGCAACACGCTTGCGCTGCTCGGCAACGCCTGCTTCGTTAGACTGGTCTGCTTCAACAAGTGACTTTACAAAGTCGTCGCCTAGTTTAGGAGCAAGTTTAACAAGCATTTCTTTAGCCATCTTCTCTTTCATATCAAGAGAGATTCTGTAACCCAAGCCAAACTCAGCATTGTCTTCAAAGAGAGAGTTTGCCCATGCAGGACCTTTGCCTTCTTTGTTTACAGTGTAAGGAGTTGTTGGCAAGTTGCCGCCATAGATTGAAGAACAACCTGTTGCGTTTGCAATCAAGAGCCTGTCGCCAAATAGCTGTGTGAGCATCTTGATGTAAGGAGTTTCGCCGCAGCCTGCGCATGCGCCGGAGAACTCAAACAAAGGCTCGCGGAACTGAACGTCTTTAACGCTGTCTGTAAGCTTTAGTCTGTCTGGGTTTGGAAGGTCTAAGAAGAACTTGAAGTTTTCACGTTCTTGCTCTCTGATAGGTTCTTGAGCAACCATCATAAGCGCCTTCTTGCCGGCTTCTGTACGGCTCTTGCCAGGGCAAGTTTCTGCGCAAAGTCCGCAACCTGTGCAGTCTTCAACAGCAACTTGAATAGTGAAAGAGCAGTTAGGATTTTCACGAGACTTAAACGCCACGCTCTTAAAGCCTTCAGGAGCATCTTTCAAAAGCTCTGAATCATAGAACTTAGGACGTATTGCTGCGTGAGGGCAGATAGTAGAGCACTTTGTGCACTGAATGCAAAGCTCAGGATTCCAAGCAGGAACTTCAATTGCAATGTTGCGCTTTTCCCACTTTGTAGTAGAAGAAGGCCATACGCCGTCAACAGGAAGTGCAGAAACAGGAAGCTTGTCGCCTTCTTCACGCATCATAATTGCAATAGTCTGCTTTACAAAGTCAGGAGCTTCGTCTGCAACTGTCTGTGGGAAGCCCTTAGCAGAGCTTACTGCTGCAGGTATCTTAACTTCATGCAAGTTTGCGATAGAAGCGTCAACTGCGGCAAAGTTCTTTTCAACAACTGCCTGACCTTTTTTGCTGTAAGTCTTTTCAATTGCGCCCTTAATTTTGGCAATAGCTTCGTCTTTAGGAAGCACGCCGGAAATTGCAAAGTAGCAAGTTTGCATAATCGTGTTGATTCTGCCGCCCATGCCATTTTCTTTTGCAACTTTATATGCGTCGATAGTGTAGAACTTAAGCTTTTTATCTATCATCTTTTGCTGCACGTCACGGTTTAGGCAATCCCAAACTTCGTCAGCGCTGTGGATAGAATTTAATAGGAAAACTGCACCCTCTGCGGCTCTGTCTAAAATGTCATACTTCTCCATGAAAGAGAACTGATGGCAAGCCACAAACTGAGCGTCGTCAATTAAGTAAGGAGACTTAATTTCGTTAGGACCAAAGCGCAAGTGCGATGTTGTTATGCCGCCGCTCTTTTTAGAGTCGTAAACAAAATATGCCTGAGCATAATTAGGAGTCTCTGTGCCGATAATCTTAATTGTGTTCTTGTTAGCGCCAACTGTGCCGTCTGCGCCAAGGCCAAAGAATACTGCACGCAAAACGTCGTTGCCTTCAATTTTGAAAGACGCATCCCAAGGCAAAGAGTTGCCTGAAACGTCGTCAACAATACCAACAGAAAAGTGGTCTTTTGGCTTTGCAACGTAAGCGTTTTCAAACACGCCCTTGCACATTGCAGGTGTGAATTCTTTTGAACCCAAGCCGTAGCGGCCGCAGTAGTATGTAGGCTCAAGCTTTGTTACGCCCATAGCCTTTGCTTCTGCCATTGCAGCAACAACGTCTAGGCACAAAGGTTCTGCAATGCTGCCAGGTTCTTTGGTTCTGTCTAAAACAGTGATGTATTTTACTGTTGAAGGAAGTATCTTTGCAAATGCTGCAGCGTCAAATGGGCGATACAAACGCACCTTTAAAACGCCATACTTAGAACCTTTTGCATTCAAGAACTTTGCAGTTTCTTCAAGAGTTTCTAAGCCAGAGCCCATAGCAACAACAACGTGCTCTGCATCTGCAGCGCCTGCATATTCATAAATGCTGTATTTGCGGCCTGTTAGCTTTGCAAATTTATCCATCTGTGCCTGCACAATAGATGCGCATTTGTCGTAAAAACCATTGCGGGCTTCAAGGCTTTGGAAGAACACGTCGGGGTTTTGCGCAGTGCCTTTAATGAAAGGCCTATCTGGGCTAAGCGCTCTGCGGCGGAATTCGATTATCTTGTCATAAGAAATCATTTCCTTAAGAACAGAGTCTTCAATAAATTCATAAGTATTAACTTCATGAGATGTTCTAAAGCCATCAAAGAAGTGTAAGAAAGGAATGCGTGATTCCAAAGTAGCAGCGTGAGAAATCAAAGCCATGTCATGAGCTTCTTGTACGCTGTTAGAGCAAAGCATTGCAAAACCTGTTTGGCGGCAAGCCATAACGTCGCTGTGGTCGCCAAAAATCGACAAGCCATGGCTTGCAAGCGCACGAGCACTAACATGTAAAACAAAAGGAGTAAGCTCTCCCGCAATCTTATACATGTTAGGAATCATCAAAAGCAAGCCTTGCGAAGCAGTGAAAGACGTCATAAGCGTGCCGGTAGAAAGAGCGCCATGAACTGCGCCTGCAACACCGCCTTCGCTTTGCAGCTGAGAGATGTCGGGGGTTGCGCCCCAGATGTTTTTCTTGCCTTTTACAGCCCATTCTTCACTAGATTCCGCCATCGGAGATGAAGGCGTAATAGGGTAGATAGCAATAGTTTCGCTTAGTCTGAATGCGACTGATGCTACTGCCTCATTTCCGTCCGTAATACATTTGTTTTTCATATCTATTTCGTAAGGTTAAATATTTAGTAATGCCTTTTGAGTGTTTTCAAGAGGCAACAATATCCACATTCTCACATTTGTACGCCTACGCCTTTGGGGCGTCAACAAAAAAGCGCAAGAAATATATAGTTCAATCGATTGCGCAAAAAGAAAATTAAGCTTTTTCAAGAAAATTTATAGATTTCAATTTAGTTTGAGTTTTTACAAATTAGCTAAGTTTACTCTGACTTACTAGAGGGATTGTCTTTTTTAGCTTCAATCACTGATCTGATATTGCTACTAAATAAATTTCTCAAATGTTCATTTTTGCCTTTGGGTGTAAGCCATGCGCTATCATGGTAATTATCTATTTCAAATAAAACTTCAAAATCGCCATAATAATTTGTTTGAGATATGTTTACAAATTTATTGCTTTCTGTATCTAAAAGGGCAGTTGATTTTACTTTTTCATAGCAAAGTACCTTTTTATCTTTGGGATAAACATAAAACAAAACACTCCATTTCCCACTTTTTGAAAGAAAGGCTTCGGCAGAGCATATTAAGTTTTCGCCTTTATATTCAAAATCGTATTCGCTTCCAATTCTTGCAAAGTAAACCTCTTTAGGCTCATTGTTTTCAGTGTAAATAATATTTCCAGCTTCGTCATAGCTAAAGTAAGTTGATGACACCCTAGTTACGGCTTCGTATTCGCCTGTTTTCTGGTTTTCACCATTAACCATGGAAAAAATATTTGTTTTTTTGTACAAATATTTTCCTGAAACAAAATGCTGAGGGCTTCCGTCAGGGTAATACCAGGTTTCTTGGAACTTTTCGCCTTCTAAATCATAAATTGTTATGATTTTAGGGCTTCCATTTTTATAGTAGTAATTCCATTTCCCTACAGGAATGCCATTTTTGAAAGAACCTTCTAAAAGAAGAGCTTTTTCATCAGAATAATATTGTTTATAATAACCAGTATAATCGCTTTGTATACTTGGAACCTGCCAAGTAAATATTCCAAAATCATACTCAATGGAGTCCACTCTTGGAATGCTATAATAAACGCTAGAACTGTTTATATCTAAAAGACCTATATTCGTCTGATTAGAAACTATTGGGGATTGGCACGCAGTCAAAAATGTGCAAACAGCTAAACTTGTAAGAATTTTTAATTTCATAGCAATTCTCCTTTAATAAGATTCAACGAGCACAGAATAACAATGTGTAAACACTAGAAAAGCAGTGTCGTATTGTAAAGCTTATTTAGCCTCACCAAAGACAGTAAGCTTTCTTAAAAAATAATCTGAACTTGGATTCTAAAAGAATTCACATTTGCAAGTTTAGATTCTTGAACTGCGCTTGCCGCAGAGCCGCTAAACTGTGCCCATTCATAGCCTGCTTGGATTTTTAAAGACTGCCCATAGATATACCAATTTGCGCCTAAATAGAAGCTTTGCGCCGTATCATACAAATTGTTATTGCTTAGACTGCTATCTACATTTGGGGCAGATGAAATGCAGTCTGCAATTCTTGCGCCGCGCCCGTCTGTATTTAAATATGTGTATCTGAAAAGTGGACCGGCCTTGCCCCAAGAGCCAATATTAAAAAGATATTCGGCGCAAAAATTTATACCAAAAGGCGTGGCGTTTTGAGTGCCGTTTGCACGTCCGTATTCTATTTCTGTAACAAAGCCCTCGCCCCAAAGGGTTAGATTTTCATACTTAAGTTCCAGATATGGGTTAAAGCCTATAATTTGCCCATTTTTATTGGGATTGCCAGAGCCTGCAATTTTTGAATTTGCGCCGCTGCCATAGCCAAAATTGAGGGCAAATTTGTAATTAAGTTTGTTTCCCAAAAGTTCAAAATCGTTCTTGTAGATAATATTGCCCCAGAAGTTAAATGTATTGTCGTACTCTGGCGATGTACTTGGCTTTGTGCTGTAATTTTGGGCATTTGTGAAAGCAAAGCCATAGCCCAAACCCTTAATTTCTTTGACTAAGCCATCCCAAAAGAGCCCTGTGTATGCGCTGCCAAAGCCAACGTTGCCGGAACCTGCACCCTGCGGCATTGTAAAATACCTTGTCGCCATAGATCTGTCTACAGAGTAGATATAAAGCGCATTTGTTTTTTCTTCCACGCCAAAATGAACTTTCAAGTAGCCCAAATATGCAGTGCCATTTAGCGTATCTTCATCAAATTTTTTAGAGACAAAAGCGCCATTTAAGTAGGGGGCGTTTACATTGCCGCCTGCAACCAAATCCAAATCTATTACGCCGGAAAAACCTGCGCCCAAGTCGCCATACATTCCAAGATAGAGCCTGCGTATTTGAAAGCCATTTGCGCTTGCGCTGTCCTTTTTTACAGGAGATTCTGCGGCGCTGTTTATAAAATGATACTGCGCTTGAATTGCCCCATAAATGCTAAATTTTTGCGTGTCTTTATTCTTAATTTCGGCACTTTGTTTTAGCTCTTCAAAGGCAATATTTTTTGCCTCTGCCTCTGTGATAATATTTTTAGACACAAGCAAATCTAAAGTGGCCTTATCTTGCGCAAATAGCGCAAGCGCAAAGCTTTGCAAAATTAAAACTAGAAGGCACTTCACTTTCATTTAAATTCCAAAGATGAAATGCTATTCATATTTTTTAACAAGCTTAAAAATAAATAAAAAATGCTTATTTTTTCTTTGGAAATTTAGAAAAATTGCCATCCCATTTTCTTTGTGGCGCAGAAGGAATAGGGTGCACAGAAACATTTAATCTTACAAATGCAGGCTCAGCCTTTAAACTCTTAAATTTGCGAGACTCAAAGCCGCTTAGCATACTGTCTGAAGCTGGAATTTCCAAGAAACTTTCATCAGAAACTCTAAGATAAATGTTGTTTTTTATCTGCCCGCCTTTTGCGTCTTTATAAATGTAGTTAGATAAAATTTTTATGAAGCGCTCTGCATGAATATCCGGGTCTATTATCCAGTCGCAAGACTTCACAAATTCAACAGCGGCCAGTGCCATAGGCGTTGATGTTTCGCCATTGTATCTGATTTCTTCTTTTTCGTATTTGCACTCGCCAACAACGCAGACGCAGTCCCCATCTTTTATATTTTCGCCATATTTTTCAAAAGCTGCGGGGAAGAAATTTATCTGCCAAGTTTGCCCGCTTTTGTTAGAGAGCGTAAAGAAGGCCCAAGGCTTATTATCCTTTTTGGTAAGGCGCTTGTTGAAGCCCGAAACTACTCCACAAAGCCTGAATCTGTCTTTGCCTATGCGCTTTAAAAGGGCAGGGTTTGGATTATATTCGAGTGCGTCGTCAATGTCGTCATATTCTGTCATTGGGTGACCGGAAACATAGAAACGCAAAAGTTCTTTTTCTGCCTGCAATTTTTTAGAAAGCGGCATAGTGGGGCGTGAAGTATCTATTAGCGAATTTGAAACGCTGCCATCTTCGCTTTTTTCTTCTAGCATATCAAAGAGATTGAATTGCCCGCTTTGGGCGTCTTTACGCAGCTGCGTTGCGTCATTTAAAATTGCGTCAGAATTTTCCAAAAGGTGGCCTCTGTCTATTCCAAAGCTGTCGAATGCGCCTGAAAGTATGAGGCTTTCCATTACACGCTTGTTTACGCTTACACGTTTTGCAAAATCAAAAACGTCTTTATAAGGACCATTTGCGTCACGCTCTTTTGCGATTGCGCTTGCAGCAGTGTCGCCAATGCCTTTAACCGCAGCAAGTCCAAAACGTATAGCCCCTGCGCTTTGCGCAAATATGTAGCCTTCTTGGGCAGGTTTCCACTTTGGGTCTATAATAGGCGTGAATGCCTCTCTTGAAATATTCACATCGGGCCCAAGAACTTTGACATTTATCGCCTCGCAATCTTCAATAAATTTTGCGACCTTATCTAAATTTCCAAGTTCGCTGGAAAGCACTGCCGCCATGAATTCCACAGGATAATTTGCCTTCAAAAATGCAGTTCTGTAACTTAGCATGGCATAAGCTGCAGAGTGAGACTTGTTAAATCCGTACTGTGCAAATTTTTCTAGAATTGCAAAAATTTCTTCAGCTTTTTCTTTTTTAATTCCATTTGTTTTTTCTGCACGCTCAACAAAAATGCCTTTTTGTTTTGCCATTTCTTCGGGCTTCTTTTTGCCCATTGCACGCCTTAAAATATCTGCTTCTCCCAGTGTATAGCCTGCAATTATTTGCGCAGCCATCATCACTTGTTCCTGATAAACTAAAACACCATAAGTTTCAGAAACCAAATCTTTGAGCAAAGGATGCGGAATTTGTATTTTTGATGGGTCTTTTTTGCCCTCAATAAAATGCGGAATAACATCCATAGGCCCTGGGCGATACAAGGCAATCAGCGCCAAAATTTCGTCCAGAGAACTTAAATTAATGCGCCTGCAAAGGCTTTGCATCCCTTCACTTTCAAGCTGAAATACACCAACAGTAATGCCGCTGTTAAAAAGCTTAAAAGTATTTTTATCTTCCAGAGAAATTTTTTCTATGTCGAAACTTTCATCATTTCTTGCACGCCTGACATTGATTTCTGCGTCAGAAATAACAGTGAGGGTTTTTAAGCCCAAAAAGTCTGCCTTAAGCAGCCCTAACTCTTCAACCGGTGACTTTGGAAACTGAGTGGTAAGGTCGCCATCTTGCTTCATCATAGGGATTAAATCAGAAAGAGGCTGGTCGCCAATAATGATGCCGCAGGCATGTTTGCCTGTTTGGCGGATCATACCTTCTAAAATTTTTGCCTGTTCAAAAACAAATCTGGCCTCAGGGCTTTCATCCAATGCAGCTTTTAATTCAGCAGATTTTTGAGTGGCAGAATCTAGTGTAATTTTTAAGTCGTCAGGTATTTTTTTAGCCAATTCATTTGCCTCTGCATAAGGCATATCGTTTACTCTCGCCACGTCTCTGATAACAACTTTTGCGCCAAGCGTTCCAAATGTGATGATGTTTGCAACTCTGTCGGCGCCATATTTTTGACGTACATAGTCTATAACTTCGTCACGCCTGCGCTGGCAAAAGTCTACGTCAAAGTCGGGCGGGCTGACACGTTCTAGGTTAAGCATACGCTCAAAAAGCAGACCAAAACGCAGGGGCTCAATATCTGTAATTTTTAAGATATAGGCAATCATACAGCCTGCGCCGCTGCCACGCCCCGGTCCAACAGGAATACCTTGCGAGCGTGCCCAAGCAATGAAGTCGTAAACAATTAAAAAGTAATCTACAAAGCCTGTGCCTACAATAATAGAAAGCTCGTAATCTAATTTTTCGCAAAGCTTTTTTGCCCAGTCAGCGGGCTCTTTGTCTTTTGGAATGTATGCTTCTTTGTTATCGTAATCTACGCCATAGCGTTCTTTTAAACCTTGCTTGCAAAGTTCAAAAATAAATAGCCCATTCTTTTTAAATTCATTGCGCTTTTCAGGGCTTAGCGTGAAGTTTGCTTCTTTGCCATTTTGCACTTCTACTTCATTTTTTTTCTTGATGTAGATGTCTAAAATGCGATCAAAATTTGCGTCATCTTTATTGTAAGAAATTTCAATTGGCTGCTCATACTTTGGATAGTGGTTTTCACCCATAGGCAGTTTAATATCTACCATTTCAGCGACTTTAAGCGTATTGTCTAAAAGCTCAGGAAAGTCGCCCAGCACCACTTCCATTTCTTCTCTGGTTTTAAGATAAAATTCATTGGAAGGGTAGCGCATGCGCTTTTCGTCTTTAACGATTTTGCCTGTTTGTATGCAAAGCATGGCATCGTGCGCAGCAGAGTCAGACTTTTTTACATAGTGCGTATCATTGGTTGCAAGCGCAGGAATATCAAACTCTTTTGCGAGCTTTAAAAGCCCGGGGATAATCTTTTTTTGCGCCGCCAAATAATGATTTTGAACTTCGATAAAATAATTTTCTTTGCCAAAAATATCTATGAATTTTGCTGTGGCTTCACGAGCCTTTTCATAATCAGAATAAATTAAATACTGAGAGGCAACGCCATTTAAACAGCCGCTTAAAGCTACAATGCCCTTGCTGTATTTTGCAAGTGTTTCAATATCCACCCTTGGGCGATAGTAAAAGCCGCGCAAATAAGCTTCGCTTGAAATTTTTGCCAAATTTAAAAAACCATCATAGTCTTTTGCAATAAGAGTTTTGTGGAAAATTTGATTGCGGGGAAAATTTTGCGGAGTCCAAATTGAAGGGTCGTTTTCAATATCTGAAATGTCGTCTTGCTTATCCAAGTTGCGGCTTGGTCTTTCTTCCATATTATGGTCGTAAACCAAGTAAATTTCGCAGCCTAAAAGGGGCTTTATATTATGCTTTTTTGCAGCCTTATAAAAGTCGATAGCTCCGCACATATTGCCATGGTCTGTCATGGCCACAGCAGGCATTCCAAGTTCTGCGACACGCTTCATAAGCTTATCTATGCGGCTGCAGCCGTCTAGAAAACTGTGGTCAGTGTGCAGATGTAGGTGGGCAAAATCCATTTTTAAAAATCGTCTTTAAATTATTTTTTTAAAGATAAGCTAATTAGAAAAAACGTCAACAAGTCAAATCAAGTTTTTTGCAAAAAAATTAAATAAATCTAAACTTGCATTTTTTTCAATAAGAGCCAGTACCTGCACTAATATATTTTTTAAAAAGTCTTTATTTTAGAGGTTTTTAGCTTTAAGTACCAGTTTTGGTAGAAAATGGTACTTTCTGGTATTTAGCTTTTTAAGCCTTCTAAAAAGTTTTTAGCTGG
>JAVBSE010000042.1:0-8203 GCA_031547315.1 Opitutales bacterium | reverse complement strand
AAACTTTAAGCAAATTCTTTTCTTGAAAAATCCCTGTTCTGTCATTTCCGCGCCACTGAGTAACGTCGGCAAAAAGCAAGTTAAATGAACAAATGAAAGCCAGTGTAAATAAGCACAAATATTTTAAATACATATCGAAAGTAAGAGTATATTTTACAAAAAGCTTAAGCAACAAAAAAAGTGCTTGAAATTTGTGAGAATTAAATATTATCTGACTACATCTTATATCTGACTTTGTCTTATAGCATAATTATATGAAAAACTCAAACTGCGCCTGCAAAGGAAATACACTTCCAAAACTAGTAAAGCCTGCAATAATGAAGGCAATTTCAATGCGTCCAATGTATGGCTATGAAATTTTAAAAGAACTCACTGACAATAAAATTTTTGGAAGTGGCAGCGCAGATCTTGGCGGAATCTACAGAGCGCTAAAAAATTTAGAAAAAGAAGGCAAACTAAGTTCAGA
Organism: Opitutales bacterium; assembly: GCA_031547315.1. Classification (GTDB taxonomy): domain Bacteria; phylum Verrucomicrobiota; class Verrucomicrobiia; order Opitutales; family Intestinicryptomonadaceae; genus Intestinicryptomonas. Next base: position 7,737 of record JAVBSE010000042.1, on the reverse strand, counting down.
ATTAAAAAAGTCTGAAACAGGCCCTGCCAGAAGAATTTATAAGCTTACACCCAAAGGACATACTTGTTTGAGTTCTTGGGAATTTACACTCTGGAACTATTTAGACCAAATTGAAAACACACTAAAATTTTTAAAATCTTAAAAAAATAAATATGAAAAAATGCTTTGGCGAATTTGTTGGCACTTTCATTTTATGCCTATTTGGTTTAGGCTCTTTACATGCAGCAGTGCTTGCAGGAGCCCACGTTGGCCTCTTTCAAATTGCGATGATTTGGGGCATAGGCTTATCTCTTGCAATTTATTCTTGCGGAGCAATTTGCAATACTCACCTAAACCCTGCAATGACAATCGCTTTTGCCGCATTTACAGACTTTCCAAAAAAACTGGTTTTGCCTTATATTTGTTCTCAGCTGCTTGGTGCATTTTCAGCCGCAGCTTTTTTATTCGCAGTGTTTAATCCTGCCCTTTTGCAGTACGAAGCTGTAAATAATATAGTAAGAGGCACTGCAGGCAGCGAATTTAGTTCTATGATTTATGCAGAATATTTTCCAAACCCAGGTATGGCAAAATCTATGGGCTGGAACCTAGAAAACTTCCCAATTTGGATAGCAATGCTTGCAGAAGGTTTTGGTACTATGATGCTTGCATTTTTTGTGTTCTCGCTTACTGACAAAGAAAATAAGTCAGGGCCCTCCAAAATACTTGCGCCTCTTTTTATAGGTTTTTGCATTTCTGTTTTAATTGCAGTATTTGCCCCAATTTCTCAGGCAGGCTTTAACCCTGCAAGAGACTTTGGCCCAAGGCTTTTTGCCTACTTTCAAGGCTGGGGCGAAATTGCTATCCCAGGTCCAAGAGGAGGCTTCTTTTTAGTATACATTCTTTCTCCTATAATAGGCGCACTTTTAGGCGCTCTAAGCTACAAACTTTTGCGCAAAAAAGAAGAAGACTGCGGCTGCTTTATAGTCAAATAATTTAAACAAACAAAACAAATGAAAACAAAAATAATTCTGATAGGAGGCTTTTTAGGCGCAGGCAAAACTACTGCAATAAATGCGCTTGCAAAAAAATTTGCTTCCAAGAAAAAGTCTGTAGGAATTGTCAGCAACGACCAAACAAATAATCTTGTGGACACTTATGTTTTTAAGCAAAATTTTGAAACCAAAGAGGTTTCGGGAAGCTGTTTTTGCTGTAATTTCAATGGCTTTAAAGACGCCCTAAATAAACTTGCAAATGATGGCGCAGAAATTGTACTGGCAGAACCTGTTGGCAGTTGCACAGACTTGGCCTCTACTATAATAAGGCCTCTTAAAAAATTCTGCCCAAGCTACAAAATTGCAAGCCTTGTAGTGCTTGCCGACCCAAAGAGAATAGCCTTAGAACTTGCCTCTAAAAAACCCTCAATAGATGCAGATGCCGCCTATATTATAGAAAAGCAAATTGAAGAGGCTGACATAGTTGTGCTCACAAAATCTGACCTTAGAACTAAAGCAGATTTTGCAAGTGCTAAAAAATATTTAAGTAAAAATTTTCCTAAAAAAACAGTACTTGAAATTTCTTCAAAAACTGGCTCAGGCTTAGACGAACTCATCAAACAAATTTCATCAAATAGAATTTCCGGCACTGCAAAAATGAATCTGGATTATGACAGATATGCAGATGGCGAAGCTTCGCTTGGCTGGCTTAATATGAGAGGCGAAATTAAAGCAATCAAAGATGAAAAACAAAACCTTAAAGTCTTTGCAAAAACACTCATACAAAATTTTAAAAAGGCTTTAGGCGCACAAAAGGCAAACATAGGACACGCAAAATTTACAGTATCGTTTGCAGGCAAAAATTTTACAGCAAACTTGGTCTCACTAAAGGATTCTGCGCTAATCACAGAAAATAAAGTATGTGAAAATGAAAACATCTTAATTGTGAATATCAGAGCAGAACTTAAAGCAAAAAAATTAGAAAAACTTGCAAAAGAAATTTTGAAAGAAACAAGCACAGGCGGATTCAAAACTAAGCTTATTGAATCTAAATCGCTAACCCCGGGCAGACCAAACCCCACTTACAGACTTTAATATTACAACACACTAGATCTATTCAAGAGTGTAGCAAAAAAGCTACACTCTTTTTTTTGACTTTGCTAAGTCTAATAAACGCTAAATTTTTTTGCAGCAAGAATGTATTAATTACAATTTCAAGCTTTTGCAATTGCCCAAAGAGAAAGCGGCAAAGGATAATTTGAATTTTGCAAAGCAAGTTCTCCGCAGCTTACGCTTAAGCTTGGGAAATGAGCTTTTAGTATGTTACTTGCCATTATTGCAGATGCGTCTATTGAATAGAGCGTCATCATTACAAACAAAGGTTTGTCAGAAAGTATTTTTGAGCAGGCGTCAAGCAGTTCCGGCAACATTTTTTCTAGCTTCCATAGTTCACCTTTGGGGCCTCTGCCAAATGCAGGAGGATCTAAAACTATTGCGTCATACTTTGCGCCGCGCCTGGCCTCGCGCTGAGCAAATTTAAGGGCGTCATCAATAATCCAGCGTATGGGCTTTTCGCTAAGTCCGCTAATTTCTTGGTTGCGCCTTGCCCATTCAACAGAAGGCTTTGAAGCGTCAACATGAGTCACAGAATACCCTGCCTGAGCTGCAACCAAACTTGCAGCTCCTGTGTATCCAAACAAATTTAACAGCGCAGGTTTTTGCTTTAAATTTGCAGCTTTTGCAATGTACTGCCAATGAGGCGACTGCTCAGGAAAGACGCCCAAATGCTTTGAGCCTTCCATAAATTTTGTTGCAAATTTAACGCCAAAAAAATCTAAAACAGGTGCCTTAACTTTTGAGTAAAATTCCCAGTGAGCCTGCTTTTTGTCATCATCCAAATAGCGTGCGTCCGCCTTCTTCCAAAGCTCTGGCTTAGACTTGGTCCACCAGGCTTTTGGCTCGCTTCTTATAACTGTAACATTGCCAAAACGCTCAAGCTTAAGCCTGTCGCCTGTGTCTAAAAGTTCGCAGTCAGTCCACTTAGAAAATAGTACTTCAATATTCATTTTCAGACATTTCTGGCATTTTACAGAAATTTTGCAATAAGTTTTAAATAAGTTTAAATTATTCTGGCAGTTTAAAAAGATTTCAATTAAGTTAAAGCGCATCAAAAATAAGAAGAATGAGTCAGAGAATTTTTTTAAGAAATACAGGCAATCCTGCAAAAGATATAGCTAAGGGAATTTTTAGCATATTGGAATCTGACCCTAATTTTGCAAATTTTTCAGACACACTTGTTGTTTCCCCAACAAGATATTCCGGCAATTTAATTGCAAAAGAAATTTTAAATTTCTCTTCAAAAAATGGCTCTGAAGCCCTTTGCGGGCTTGAATTTATAAGCCCGGAAAATTTCTTAAATGAAATTTCTAAAGACTATGCAATTGCCAATATATTTGACTCTTTTGGCGCATTTGCAAGTGCTCTTAAAAAAATCAATTTTGAAGATTTTCCATATTTTTTAGGAAAAATTAAAAATCCCCAAGAAAGTATTTTTGGCATTTTTAAATTACTTTTAAGCCTAAAATCAATATGTGCAGAAAGCTCTAAAACGCTTCAAGACGCAGCAAAAATTATATCTGAAAAACAAATTGAAGACACTGCAAAATGGGGTGAATTTGCAAAGCTTGAAAGCCTATATCAAAATGAGCTCAAAAATATTCAAAAAATAGATGCGCATGACGCTCAAATTGATTTTCTAAAAAGCAAAAACAGCGCATTTAAAACAAAAAATATCATACTTGCAGGACTTGCCGATGCGCCTGAAATATTTTATGATATCCTGCAAAGTTTGGAGGAAAAAAATCTTAATCTGAAAATACTTATTCTTGGCGACAGCAGTTCGGAATTCGATGAATTTGGACGCCCCTTGCCTATTTGGCAAAATAAAAAAATTGAAATTGAAAACTCGCAAATAATTCTTTGCGCAGATCAAGGCGAACAAGCAAAAATTTTGGCAGCTTATGTGCAAAACCCTGACTGCGCAGTTGCCGCAGAAGAAGGCGAAAGCACGCTTCAGATAATAGAAAGTCTCAAGGCAAATAATATAAAGGCAGAAACTTCTGAAAAAGAAAGTTTTTCAAATTCTGATGTTTTTAGCTTAATGCAGGCTCTTAGAAATTTTTATTCAAAAAGGATTGATTTTTATAAGTTAATTTCGCTCCCTCCTATTTTGAAATACCTATCTGCTAAGCTTAATTTTCAAGAGTCTTTTATAATAAAAACTACTGATATTTTTAAAGAGGAAACTCTGATTAAAGACTTGGAAATTGCGCTAAATTTTGAAAACAAAAATGAAGAAATTTCATCAATACTTAGCTTATTAAACAAAATTTTAAATAAGCCTGAAAATGTCTTAAATTCTGAGTTTTTGAGCGAATTTTTAAACAAAATTTTTGCAGAATATAGCTCTTATAACCCCAATTTCAGTCAAATTTGCACAACAGTTTTTGAGTCAATAGACAGCTTAAAAAAATCAGAAAAAAGAGGATTTGAGTTTTCTTTAGAAACAGCAATCAGGCTTGTCTTGCTTGCGTCTGAAAAACACTTAAATCCTGAAAGTTCAGAAGACGCAATAGAAATAAAAAATTGGATAGAAATATTTTGGTCGGACAAAACAAATATCTTTCTTGCAGATTTTAATGAGGGCAAAGTTCCTCAAAAAATTTTGGGCGACGCCTTTTTGCCAGACAGCCTTCGCACAGCCCTAAAAATAAGAAACAGCGCAAGCAGGCACAGCAGAGACGCCTATATGCTGGATTCCATCTTGAAAGCGAAAAAAAATATTAAATTTTTTGTGCCAAAACTGGACTTCACAAAAGAGCCTCTTAAGCCATCGCGCCTTTTACTGCAAAATCCTCCTAAACTGCTTGATACTATTGACAAGCTTTTTAAAGAAAAATCTGCACCCAAAACTACAACAAATTTTCAATTTTCTTGGAACTTAAATATTCCTTTTGCAAAGCTCCCCAAAACGCTTGGCGCAACAGATTTTAAGACATACTTAGATTGTCCGTTCAGGTTTTATTTGGAAAGAATTTTAAAGTTAAATGTTTTTGATTCAGAACTTGAAGAGCTAAATGCTCTGCAGCTTGGCTCAATTACCCATTATGCCCTGCAAAATGCGCAGTCCGATTCTTTGGAAAGTCCTGAAGAGATTTTTGAAAGCTATAAAAAATCTTTTGAATATAAGCTCAAAAAAGATTTTGGCGCAAACTACCCTGCCGCAGTGAAACTTCAGGCAGAATTTTTTCTTTCAAGGCTAAAGGCTGCAAGTGCAGTTGAGGCGCAGCATAGGCAGCTTGGCTGGAAAACTATTGCAAAAGAAAAGTCTTTTGAAAATTTAGAAATTGAAGGCTTTAAAATAAAAATGCGCATAGACAGAATTGATCAAAATGAAAATGGCGACATTCTTATTATTGACTACAAAACCAGCGACACTGCAAATGCAAAAAAAGACGCAAGCATAGCTGCAAGTGCCCATATTGCAGGCACAATAAAGGCTGGCGAAGATGTAAACTGGAAAGATCTTCAGCTTCCGCTTTACTATGCGGCAGTAAAAAAAGAGTATGACTCTGACAATATTAAGTGTGCATATTTTTGCCTTCCTAAAAGCACGGCAGAAACCCAAATAAGTATTTGGAACGACATTTCAGATTATGAAAAAAGCGCATTTTCTTGTGCAGAGAATGTTTGCAAAAGTATAAAGCTGCGCAAGTTTTTGCCATCTGAAAAATCTAAATTTGCAGATTACTATGCAGATTATTTTGCATTCGCAAAGGGTCATGATTTTGAACAAATTTTAAATTTTGAAAATGAGTAAGAACAATCTGATTTTTAAGAATGAGCGCACCCTGGCCTCTGCAGGCTCTGGCAAAACTTATGCGCTTACAAATCGCTTTGTGGCTTTATTATTGGGCGGCGCAAGCCCCTTGGAAATTTCTTGTCTTACATTTTCTCGCAAAGCTGCGGCAGAATTTTTTGAAAAAACAATGCAAAAATTGGCCTTGGCTGCGGGGTCTGAGGCTGAGGCTGCAAAACTTTCGCTCCAAATTTTAGGAGACTCTAATGCTGCAGGCAAAGAAGAGTTTTTTGAAGTGTTATGCAATTTTGTTAAGTCTATGCCCAGCTTAAATATGGAGACTATAGACTCTTTCACATCAAAATATGTACGCTATTTTGCAAGCGAACTTGGTCTTATTGAAAACATAAAAATTTTAGATGAATTTGCGCAAAAAAAAGCTGAAGACAATGTGCTCAGCAGCACGCTTAATCACTTTTCAGAAAGCTCCGAAAGTTTTAAGACTTTTGCAGAAACATTCAGAATTGCAAACCTTGGCAATGAAGCAAAGTCTGTTGCAAGCGCTTTGCGCAAATTTATTGAAGACGCAAGTAAGCTTTATCTGCAAAATTCCGACGCTAATTTTTGGGGAAATCCTAAAGTTTTTGGTCTCAAAAAAATATCGCAATGGAAACCTGAGCTTAAAACAGATTTAATTGAAAAATTAAAGTTTGAAAAAGATAAAAGTGAAGACGCAAATCAGCTAAAAGCACTTGATACAATAGTCAATTTTTTTGCAAATGCAGAGCCTAAAAAAATCCCAGCCCTAGCGAATAATACTTTAAAATCTATTGCAGCGCAGATGAGAGAATTTGGAAGCACTCAAAATGCACAAATTGCCTTTGGCAGGTCAACGCCATTCACAATTCCTCAAGATTTTGCGCTGCTTTGCGACAAACTTATAAAACTGATTTGCGAGGCTGAACTTTCTTTAATTTGCAATAGCGTACAGGCAATTTACAAGATAGTTGAGGTCTATGAAAAACTCTATAATGAAAATGTTAGAATGAAGGGCGAACTTAGCTTTAACGACCTGCCTATCATTATTAACGACGCAAATTTGGCAGACTTAAAAAGTCTTGTAGAATACAGATTCGACACAAAATTTTCGCACTGGCTTTTTGATGAATTTCAAGACACTTCAAGAATACAGTGGAAGGTTTTTGAAAATTTAATTGAGGAAGCTATCCTTTATGGCGAAGGCAAAAAAACATTCTACTGCGTAGGCGACATCAAGCAATCTATCTACGCTTGGCGTGGAGGCGATCCTAAACTTTTTGAAGAAGTAAAAGAAAAATTCAATCTCTTTGACAATGCTCAAATAACAACGTCTTGGCGCTCCAATACAGCAATAATAGATGTGGTAAATCAAATTTTTAGCGATGAAGCTGGCATAAAACAGCACTTTGGCACAGTTGCCGCAAATAGGTGGTCTGATATTTGGAGAGAGCATACTGTTGCAGAGCCAAATAAAAAAATTTCCGGCTGCGTCAGCTTTGAAACCTTTACAAAAGATGAAAACTTTTCAGATAAAATTTATGACTATTTAAAAGAAGTAAACCCCATTGCAAAGGGACTTAGCTGCGCAATTCTTACACGTAAAAACCCGACTGCGATTAAAATTTTAGAGCATCTTAAAAAGCGTGCAAAAGAAGAAAATTTTTCTCTCAGAGTTGCAGGTGAATTAGACGTAAAAATTGCAAATGACAATATGGCCATTCCTGCGCTTTTGGCCTTTTTAAAATTTTCTTTTCACCCTAGCGATACCTTTGCAAAAACCTTTGTGGAAATGAGTCCTCTAAAAGAATTTTCACAAAACGAGAACGTCTGCATTGATTTTTTAGAAAAAGTTTTTGCCTTTGGATTTGC